>CAITEM010000433.1 GCA_903891395.1 uncultured Hyphomicrobiales bacterium
ACAACACCGTACGGCCGCACTCGTCGCTGGGATATCGACCACCCGCGCCAGAAGCACTTGTATGGCCTCAACCAAAACCGGTGGCGCAAATGCAATCGATAAACTAACATTCCAATCGGACCACTCAGTGGGGGCCGGTCAGTGGCGGCGATCCGCTACGACGGGCGCTGGCTCATTCTCGACAACAAGACGCTCGAGATTCGCGAAGACGTCAGCGAGGCCCAGTTCGATCCGCTGCTTGTGATCGATGGCGAAGGGGTCAAGCGCGCCGAGGCGCGGGTTGTCCGTCCGCAGCCACAGCACCCGTGGGCCGATGCGAGCCTGACGGCGCACCAGCATATTTCTTCGGGTTGGCAGGCCGCGCGGCTGCTGATGTAGCCCGGCGCCCGACAGCACGCGGGCCGTCGTCAACGGGCTGAGCAGGATTTGGCGGAGGGAGTGGGATTCGAACCCACGTTACGGTTTCCCGTAAACACGCTTTCCAAGCGTGCGCCTTCAGCCACTCGGCCACCCCTCCCAGATACGCATTGTGCGTCGCTAGCTCATGACGACGGACGAAGCCTTTGGCAAGCCAAGATGCGGGTCGGACACGGATTTTCCTGATCGGAGCCGGCTGGTAGCACGGTGCAAGCTCTGTTTTTTGGAGATTTTAGTGCCCCAGCGCGCCAAATATGCATGAATACAGGCTGTTTTCACACGTTGACGCTTATCGCGGATAGCGCGCACAGTTACCGCTGTTCACGGCTTTTTGGCGCGTAAGGCGCTTATTACAGGAATTACGATGCCCGCTGCCACGTCCGCGCTGCATTTGGTGCTGACCGGCGACCCGGCTCTTTACACCATCGTCCGGCTGTCACTGCTGGTCAGCCTCAGCGCGGTACTACTGGCGGCGGGGATCGGCGTGCCCCTGGGCGCGCTTCTGGCCCTGACGCGCTTTCGCGGCCGCACCGGCGCCATCGTGCTGCTGAACGCTTTGATGGGACTGCCCCCCGTCGTCGTCGGCTTGGTGGTATTTATGTTCCTGTCTCGGTCGGGACCGCTGGGCTCCTGGGGCCTGCTGTTTACGCCACCGGCCATGGTGATCGCGCAAACCATTCTGGTTACTCCCATAATCGCCGCGCTGAGCCGACAGACCATCGAAGATCTGTGGGTTGAGTATCGCGATGAACTGACGGCCATGAGCATCGGTCCGGTCCGCCGCGTTACGACCCTGATCTGGGACGCGCGTATCTCCCTGCTGACGGCGCTCCTTGCCGGATTCGGACGGGCGGCGGCGGAAGTCGGCGCTATCATGATCGTCGGCGGCAATATCGAGGGCTTCACCCGCACGATGACCACTGCGATTGCCCTGGAAACTTCCAAAGGCGACCTGCCGCTCGCGATCGGGCTCGGTGTCGTCTTGATGATCATCGTGCTTCTGATCAACGCACTGGCCTGGGGCGCGCGCCGCGCCGGCGAACGGATCGCGGGCTGACCATGCGCGGACCGATGAGCGACCTGCCGTTAAGCCTCGTCGACGTGACGATCCTCGCCGGCGAAGTCGCGATCCTCAACGAGGTTTCCGTAACCTTTACCGGCGGCGCCCCCACCGTTCTGATCGGTCCCAACGGAGCGGGCAAGACCACGCTGCTGCGCGCCGCCATGGGACTTGTCCCCGCGACGCGCGGCCGCATCGCCTGGGGCGGCCGCGACGACGCGCCGCCGGACAAGCGCGCCATCATGTTCCAGCGGCCGGTGATGCTCCGGCGCAGCGTAGCCGACAATATTCTGTACGCGCTGCGCGCGGCGAACGCGCCAGGCGAAACGCTGCAGGACCGCACCCAAGACCTGCTGACGCTGGTCGGGCTGCAGCACCTAGCGCGGCGTCCCGCGCGGCGGCTGTCCGGCGGCGAACAGCAAAGACTCGCGCTTGCCCGCGCCTTGGCACGCGCGCCGACGGTGTTGTTTCTCGACGAGCCGACCGCGTCGCTCGATCCTTACGCCACCAAAACGATAGAGGACCTGGTACGCGCGATTGCGAAACTCGGCGTTAAAGTCGTGATGTCGACCCACGACCTCGGCCAGGCCAGGCGGATCGGTGGCGACATCGTGCTGATGCATCGCGGCCGCGTGGTCGAACATACGCCCGGCGCGCAGTTCTTCGACGAACCGCGCACGCAGGAGGCGAGAAAGTTCATGGCGGGAGAGTTGTTGGTTTGAATGAAGACGAACTAAAAACAAGATGAGGAACGGATGTTCAATCGTCGTATTTTGCTGATTGCCGCGGCCGTAGTCGCTTTCACCGCGCCGGCCTTCGCCCAGGAAAAATCGATTGTCGTGGCTTCGACCACATCGACGCAGGATTCCGGCCTGTTCGAATATTTGCTGCCGCTCTACAAGCAGAAGACCGGCGTTACCGTAAAGGTGATCTCGCAAGGCACAGGCCAGGCGCTCGATACAGGACGCCGCGGCGACGCCGATGTCGTTTTCGTCCACGCCAGATCCGCGGAAGAGAAATTCATGGCTGAAGGCCAGGGCGTGAAGCGCTATCCGGTGATGTACAACGACTTCGTCCTGATCGGGCCGAAGAGCGATCCAGCCGGCGTCAAAGGCTTCAGAGACGTCGGCAAGGCGTTCACGGCGATCAAGGACAAGCAGATTTCGTTCATCTCGCGAGGCGACAAATCCGGTACGCATATCGCGGAACTGGCGTTGTGGAAGGCCTCTGGCATCGACATCGAGAAGGACAAAGGCGCCTGGTACAAGGCGATCGGCCAAGGCATGGGCGCGGCTCTCAACATTGCCGGCGCTGGCGGCGGCTACGTGCTGTCCGACCGCGGCACCTGGCTGAACTTCAAGAACAAAGGCGACCTCGCCATCCTGGTCGAAGGCGACAAGCGCATGTTCAACCAATACGGCGTCATGCTGGTAAATCCGGATAAGCACCCGAACGTCAAGAAAGAACTCGGTCAGCAATTCATCGACTATCTCGTTTCATCCGAAGGCCAAAATGACATCGCCAACTACAAGATCAACGATACGCCGTTGTTTTATCCAAACGCCAACGACGCGGGTGCTTGATGCGCACCCCTTTTATTGCGCTGGCCATGATGGCGATGACGGGACACGCGATGGCGGAAACAGTGCAACTCTATGCCGCCGGTAGCCTCAGGAGCGCGTTGACCGACGTGGCAAAGGCCTACGAGGCCAAGAGCGGCAACAAAGTCGAAGCCAAATTCAGCGCGTCCGGCCTGTTGAAAGACGAGATCGCCGGCGGCGCCAAGGCCGACATATTTGCTTCCGCCAACATGGAGCATCCGCTGGCGCTGCAGGCGGCCGGCAAAAGCGGCGCGGTGGCGCGGTTCGCACGCAACAAATTATGTGCGTTGGTAAAACCCGGCCTGAGCGTAACCACCGGCACCTTGCTCGAGCGCATGCTCGACCCGGCCGTCAAGCTTGGCTCATCGACGCCGAAGGCCGACCCTTCCGGCGATTATGCCTTCGAGGTCTTCGCCAAGGCAGAAGCTCTCAAGCCGGGCGCGCGGGCCATCCTGGAAAAGAAGGCCTTGCTGCTTACCGGCGCCGCCGACAGCGCGACGGCCCCCGCAGGACGCACCCTGTATGGCTGGCATATGACCGAAGGTCACGCCGATATCTTCGTGACCTATTGCACCAATGCGCAACTGGCGAAAAAGGGAAACCCCGATCAGCAGATCGTGGCGCTGCCGGACAGTCTGAGCGTCGGCGCCGATTACGGCCTGACTGTGTTGAACGGCGCCTCGCCAGCCGCGCAAGACTTCGCGCAGTTCATCCTATCGCCTGACGGACAGAAGATCGTGGTCAACCACGGCTTCTCGGCGGGCAAATAAAACGCGCCGGCCCTGACAGCCGGCGCGCCTCGTCGCGTCAGTTCACGACAAAAGTGGAATGCTGGCTCTGACCTTCGGTCAGGCCGCGCTCTTTCATCCAGTCGTAAGCGCGGCCGAACGTCGTCTGGTCGTAGTAGTCGACGTGCTTGTAGCGCACGAAGGCCTTGAGCAATTCGTTCGGCTGAAGTGCGCCCTTGGTGGCCGCGGCAACGTGGTGAGCATATTTGTAGAAGTCGGCATTGATGAGATCGACGGCGCGGTTTTCCGCGTCGTAATAGGCCTTGCGCTGCTCATCGGTGAGGTCGCGCGAGATGACCTCGCCGCCGCGATAGAACGAAGCCGCGACGATGTGAGCGCCTTCCTTGAGAGCCAAACTGATGAAGGGCTCCATGACGGTCACGGCGCGGAATTTGCCGCTCTTGAGATCCGCGTAGCGCTGTTGCGGCAGGCCGCCGGCGGCGATCTTGACATGCTTGGCGCCAAGCGCGCTCTCGAGCATCTGCACCGTGGTGTAGTGCGATCCCGTCAATTCCTGCACCGCGACCGGAACGTCGGCGAGGTCGCGCGGCACCTGCAGCGTTTCATCGAAAGTAATAATCGCCTGCGCGGCCACCGAGGCGCGCAGCGCCGCGATGTCGCCGCCGCGCTTGCCCTTCTCGAGCCGGTCGATGCTGGCCCATTCGCAGACATTGTAGCTGTCAGCGGAGCCGCAATCGAACATCTGCTCCTTGAGCCGCGCCATCACCGGAAACTCGACCTTGTCCTTGTTTTCACGGTCCGCGTAGGTGCCCGCGAATTGCACGTCGAGCCCTGCCTGTTCGAACAGCTTTTCCTCGATGCCGACGATGACCGGCAGATCGAAAACCGGATTGTTCGGAGCAATCCTGACGAGAGTTTTTTCCTGGCTCATGGCTCTGGTGTCCTTTCGGTTATTAAGGTCACGGTGTGTGACCGAAGGTAACAATTTTCGCGTCTGATCGATAGCCCTTCATGTCCCGGCGGAACCGGAGCGTAATTCCTACTGCGGCGTCAGGCCCGCGGCCTTGGCGAGCTCCGCATTGATCACAAGCTCATGCTTGACGAAAGTATCGAATTGGTCGACGCCCATCGCCATCGGTTGAACTCCAATCTGCGCGAATCGTTCGCGCACGCTCGGCATTTGCAGAGTTTTCTGAATTTCGGCGTTCAGTCTGTCGACGACATTGCGCGGCGTCTTGGCCGGCGCGAACACGCCAATCCAGAACCGGTAGTCGGAATTCGGATAGCCGGCCTCAAGCGTGGTCGGCACGTCGGGAAGCGTCGCCACCCGCTCCGGGCTGCTGACCGCCAAAGCCAGCAGCTTGCCGTCGCGGATGAGTGGCAGCGCCGTCGACACCGGCGAATAATAGACGTCGATGCGGCCGGTTACGACTTCAAGCACGGCCTCGGGGGCGCCTTTGAACGGGATCGCCTGTTCTTGAAAGCCGGCACTCAGGCGCAGGCGTTCGAAGGCCAGGTGGATCGGACTGCCGACACCGATTGATCCGAAAGTGAGCGGCCGCTGTTTGCCGAGCGCGACCAGTTCCTGGATGGTCTTGATGTTCTTCGACGGCGCGACGACGAGGACCAACGGCAAATTCCCCAACGGAGCGACCGCGGTGAAATCCTTGATCGGGTCATACGGAATGTTGGCGACGGTCGACGGCGAGATGACATGCGCAGTGGAATGAGCCAGCAGCATGTAGCCGTCGGGATCGGCTGTCGCGACGGCGCGAGCGGCGATGGTGCCGCTGGCGCCGGCCCTATTCTCGACGATCGTCGGTTGACCCAACGATCCCTGCAGTTGCTCGAACACGATACGAGGAACGATGTCGGCCGCGCTCCCCGGGCTCAGCGGTATGATCGCCCGAATGGGCCGGCTCGGCCACTCGTCGGCGTGGCTGCCGCCGGTGGCGGCGAAGGCCGCAAGTGCAATTGCAAGGGTGAAGATCAGTCGAACGCGCATGTCATCGTCTTCAAAATGAGAGAGCAATTGAGTGATCAGTTGGCGCAGTTTTATTGCCCTCGCAAGAGCAGGACTTACCAAGTGACCCGCTGAAGCGACACATTCGTTCTACGTGTTCGCCGTCACTTGGAATATTTTGGTTCCTTACCCCTGACATTCCTTTTACAGCCGGCTGTCTGCACCGGCGTGGCATGTTGCGGTGCAATGCCGGAGAGAGCGACCCCGCTAGCGGCGCGATGGCGCGACGACTACGATGGTGGCCAAGAACGCGTCCAAAACAATAATAATCTCTAGGGAGATGACCATGCGTCGTACGTCGATCGCTGCGGGATTCTGTCTTTTTTCCTCCATCGCATTGGTGTTCCCCGCTGTGGCGCAAACGCCGGCGCTGACCGGCAAGGTCACCGCCGAGCAAGGCGCGCTTGAAGGCGTCCTGGTCAGCGCCAAGAAAGACGGCTCCAACATCACCGTCACGGTGGTGAGCGATAAAGACGGTCGCTACAGCTTCCCGGCCGGCAGGCTGACGCCGGGCCAATATGAGATGAAGATTCGCGCCGTCGGCTTCGACCTCGACAATCCAAAACCGATCGCGATTTCAGCAGACAAGACCACGACGGCCGACCTGACTTTGCGCAAGACCGAAGATTTGTCTTCGCAATTGTCGAACGCCGAATGGATGGCCAGCATTCCCGGCACCGACGCGCAGAAAGATCAGCTTCTCAACTGCGTCGGCTGCCACACGCTGGAGCGGCCGCTGCGCTCGGTGCATACCGCCGACGAATTCATCATGGCGACCCTGCCGCGCATGCAGGGTTACGTGAACCAGAGTATGCCGTTACACCCGCAGTTGCGCAAAGCCGAGCGCCTGTTGGAGGAGCGCGGCGACCAGCGCGTGCGCATTTTCCGCGCCAACGCCGAATATCTGGCGAGCATCAATCTCAGCACGCGCGCGGAATGGAATTTCGAGTTCAAGACGCTGCCGCGCCCGACCGGCGCCGCGACCCGCGTGATCTATACCGAATACGACCTGCCGAGCGAGACCATCGAGCCGCACGACGTCATCGTCGATGCCGACGGCATCGCCTGGTATTCCAATTTCGGCGAACAGACGCTCGGCCGGCTCGATCCCAAGACCGGCAAGGTCACCGAGTTCAAGATCCCCGAGCACAAGCCGGGCTTCCCGACCGGGGCTCTCGGCCTGCGCAACGACCGCGACGGCAATCTGTGGCTGGGCAATATGTACCAAGCCACCATCGTTAAATTCGACCCCAAGAAGGACGCATTCCAGTTCTTCCCGCTACAAGGCGAGCAGAACATCGACGCGGCGCAGATCAACATGGTGAGCCCGCAAAGCGCGCAGGTCGACGGCAAGGTGTGGGCGCAGAACAACGGCTTTGCCGGCGTGCACCGTCTCGATGTCGCCACCGGCAAGATCGAAACCTTCCTGCCATTCAAGGACGCCAAGGAACCGCACAACATCTATGATGTGATCCCGGATTCCAAGAACAATGCCTACTTCACCGACTTCCGCCGGGAACAGATCGGGCGCGTCGACGCCAAGACCGGCGAGATCAAGCTGTTCACGATTCCGACAACGGCTTCCGCGCCGCGCCGCGGCACGATGGATGCGCAGGACCGGCTCTGGTTCGGCGAATTCCGCGGCGACCGCATCGGCATGTTCGACACGAAGACCGAGCAGTTCAAGGAATGGAAGGTGTCGCCGCGCTGGTCGTCACCTTACGACGTCGTGCTCGACAAGAACGATGAGGCCTGGACCGGCTCCATGACCAGCGACCAGGTGACGCGGCTCAATACGAAGACCGGAGAATCGATCAATTATCTGTTGCCGCGGCGAACCAATATCCGCCGCGTGTTCGTCGACAACTCGACGACGCCGGTGACTTTCTGGGTCGGCAGCAACCACGGCGCGTCGATCGTCAAACTGGAGCCGCTGGAGTAAGGCCCCGGGCGTCAGAACGCGGCGGTTTCCTGCGGCGCCCCGCGCTGCTGCTGCGCCGATTGCAGCGTCTGCAGGGCGGCCGTCGCCTGGCTGTGCAGGCCGGTGAAATCGATCGGCTCAGGTTCGGCCTGAACGTCGACACTGGCGGTTTCAACAGCCAAACCAGCAATCGCGGCGGCGAGCAAAAAGGATAAGAGGCCGGCCTTCATCGGTGCACCCATTGCGCGTTCTGCGCCACCGAACCATAGACGGACCCTGTTTAAATGCGGCGAAACTAAATCGAACATCTGCGACGATTTTCTTCAGCAACCGTTAACCGCAGCGGTGCGGACCGGCCCGGCCTGTTCTATATTAGGGCATGGCAGACATCAGAAACCGCGCGCGATGAGTGAACACCCTCCGACATTTGGCCTCGTTCTCGCCGGCGGATTGGCGCGGCGCATGGGCGGCGGCGACAAGGTGCGCATCAAGATCGGCCGTTCGACCATTCTCGACCGCGTGCTGGCGACGCTGTCCGGACAGTGTGTCGACATCATCATCAACGCCAACGGTGATCCGGAGCGATTTGAAGATACCGGCTGCATTGTGGTGCCCGATAATGTGCCGGGCTTTGCTGGGCCACTGGCGGGTATTCTCGCCGGACTTGACTGGCTGGCGGCGCAAAACAACGGCGTCGAGTGGATGATGAGCGTGCCGGGCGACTGCCCCTTCTTGCCGGACGATCTGGTCGAGCGGCTGCACGACGCCCGCCGCCAGATGGGCGCCGGCGTCCCGCTGGCCTGCGCGCGCTCCGGCGAATGGCGGCACCCTGTAGTCGGTCTTTGGCCCGTGGCTTTGCGCGCGGACCTGCGCAAGGCGCTGGTTGAGGAAGACCTGCGCAAGATCGAAGTGTTTACCGCGCGCCATGGTATCGCCATTGCCGAATGGCCGGACACGCCGATCGATCCCTTTTTCAACGTCAATACGCCGGAAGACGTCAAGCGCGCCGAGCAGTTTACCGGCTGATCACAACTGCTTCGCCGAATTCCGGCACGCGGAAATCGACTTCAACCCCCGCCTGACGCTTGGCATTCAGCGCCTCCCCCAGGACACGCAGCGGCTCGTCGTAGCCATCGTCCGCCAGCGGGAATGTGCCGTAATGAATCGGCAGCGTGACCTTCGATTGCAAAATCTCAGTGGCGGCCACGGCTTCATGCGGGTTCATGTGAATCGGCGCCATGAACCAGGCCGGCATGTAGGCGCCTATCGGCAACAGAGAAAGCGTCATCGGCCCGAAACGCTCACGGATCGCGGCGATATGCGCGCCGTCGCCAGTGTCGCCGGCAAAATAGATCGTGCCCGCCGGCGTCTCCAGCACGAAGCCGCCCCACAGCGTCACATTGCGGTCGAACGGCCCGCGCGCGGAGAAATGTTCGGCCGGTACGTAAGTCGTCGCGATCCCGTTGCCGAACGCGTGGCGTTGCCACCAGTCCAGCTCCAGCACATTGCCGTGCGGCACCACCTGACCCACCTTGAGCCCGGTGACGACCAGCGGCCGGTCACGCCGCTCGAGCGCCGCCAGCGCGGCCCGGTCGAGATGGTCGTAGTGGCTATGGCTCAGCAGCACGACATCGATTTTCGGCATGTCGTCGAACGCGATCGCCGGCGGCCGCGCGCGCTTGACGCCGAGCCACGACAACGGACCCGCGCGCGCCGCCCAGACCGGGTCGGTGAGAATGTTCATGCCGCCGACCTGGATCAGCACGGTGGCATGGCCGATCACCGTGACGCGGATAGTCCCGTCGTCGCTGCGCGCCAGAGGCTTTGCCACCACGCCGTTCGGTATGTGCTTGGGCCAAAACCCCGGCTTCCGCGTCACGAACCATTTCAGAACGCGCAGACCGCCGTCCTGGGCGTGCCCGCAGGCATTGACGAAACGCCCGTTGATCTGGCGCGCGGACGCAAAGGGATCGGCTGGGTCTGTCATCCGACCAACGCCGCATAAGAGAGAAAACCGACCCGATCGCCTGCTTGAATGGCTGTGACGTCCTCGGGAAACTCCAGCAAGCCGTCGGTCTCCGTGAGCGATGTCAGAATGCCGGCTCCGTCCTGCGGATGCTTGACCGCCTCGACCTCGCCGTCCGCGCCACGGCGCAGCGCGACGCGGACGTATTCGCGGCGGTCTTTCTTTTTCTTGTAGGCGAAAGCGGCGCGCACCGGCAGCGCCATCAGTTGCTGCGGCCGCGCGCCGGACAGCCGCAGCAGCAACGGCTTGACCACACGCACAAAGGTGACGAAGACCGCGACCGGATTTCCGGGCAGCCCGACAAAGGCTGCGCCGCTATCGGCTTCGGCGGCCTCGCGGGCCGCGGCGCGGATGACGCCCATGGCCACCGGCCGCCCCGGCTTGATGGCGACGCGCCAGAACACTAGGGAGCCGATACGTTCGACGGCGCTGCGCACATGGTCGGCTTCGCCCGTCGAGACCCCGCCCGAAGTGATAACGAGATCATGCCCGATGGCCGCCTTGGCCAGCGCCGCCGATAGTGCATCGGGATCGTCAGTGAGAATGCCGAGGTCGGTGACGCCGGCGCCGAGCCGTTCCAGCAGCGCGGTCAGGAGATACCGGTTGGCATCGTAGATTGCGGCGTCGCCGCGCGTCGCGCCCGGCTCGACGACTTCGTCGCCGGTGGAAAAGATCGCGACCGTCAGTCGCCGCCGCACCTCCAGCTCCGTAATGCCCAAGGCCGCCACCAGCGCGATGTGCTGCGCTTCCAGCACAGTGCCCGCCGGCAGCACGACGTGGCCTGCCGGAACATCCTCGCCGGCGAGCCGCCGATTGGCGCCAATCTTCAGCCCATTCGGCACGACGATACTGTCGCCGTCCACCGTGACATCTTCCTGCATGAACACCGTGTCGGCGCCGGCAGGCATCGCCGCACCAGTGAAAATGCGGATCGCCTGGCCGGCTTTGATCGCGGCATCGGGGCGGTGGCCGGCGGTGAGACGGCCGGCGACGGCGAACCGGGTACTGCCTGTGACGGCAAGGTCTTCATGGCGAATGGCGTAGCCGTCGACGGCGGAATTATCGAATGGCGGCAGGTCGACCGGCGCTTTCAGCTCGGCGGCGGTGACGCGGCCGCGCGCGCTACGCAACGGCACGCGCTCGGTCTGCTGCACCGGCGTGATGCGCTCGGCAATCAGCCGCTCCATCTCGGCGAGCGACAGCAGCGGGCCGGAAAAGGCGAAACAGTCGTCGGTGAGTTGCGCCATCAGCGTAGTCCCGCAATCGGCACGGCATGCTTCAGCAAAATATCGGTTATTGCCTCGATGTCGTTGAGATCGACGACCGGCACCGCGGCATTCGCTATCGCCGTGTCGGTTGCGATGGCGACGATACCGGGATCTTCATTCTGCAACAGCGGCTTGCCATTCTCGGCGCGATAGATTTCGAGCTTGGGGAAATTGTCGCGCTTGAAACCCTCGACCAGCACCAGATCGACCGGCGACATTTTACCGACCAAGTCGGCCATGTTCCACTCGGGCTCGTCGCGCAACTCGTGCAGCACCGCCCAGCGCCTGGCCGACGAGATGATGACTTCGGTCGCCCCGGACTCCCGGTGCACGAAAGAGTCTTTGCCCGGCTTGTCGAGATCGAAGCCATGATGGGCATGTTTGAGCGTCGATACGCGCACGCCCCGCGCCAGCAGGCACGGGATGACTTTGCTGATCAAGGTGGTTTTGCCGGAACCGCTCCAGCCGGCGAGGCCGATGATGCGCATGGTGTCTTATATCGCATCGGTGATTTCAAGAAGCCATCCGCACGCTGCCCTCTATTCCCCTCCCCTTGTGGGGAGGGGTTAGGGGCGGGGGTCGTTGATGACTTGAAAACTACGACTACCCCCCTCCCCGACCCTCCCCCACAAAGGGGGAGGGAGAAGGAAAGGACATACCCACCGCCGCGATGCCGGCGCGGGTCTTTTCGTCCCGCAACGCCGCTAAAAAGGCCTCCACGGCCGGCCTATCGCGGCGGGCGTCGACCACCAGGAAATCGTAGTGCTCCGGCGCCAAGGGCAGAAAGCCGAGGCCGTACAGCCTGGCCACCGGCTCGATGGCGACGCCCCAGTCGGCGCGGCCTTGCGCAATGCTGGCCGCCACCGCGTTGTGCGACTTCGGCTGGTTGGCATAGCCGGGCGGCCGCGCACCCTTCAGCAGATTGTCGATCAGCACGCGCGTACCGGCGCCAGCATTGCGATTGACCATCAGCGCCGACCTATCCGCGAGCATCGCCGCGACGGCATCCTGCGCGCCGCGGCCCTCGAAGCGTTTGTCGCCGCTGCGGAACAAAACGCCTTGCATGCGGCGCCATCCCGGAACCAGCGAAAGACCCGGCGACACCAGATGCACGTTGTATTGCCCGCTTGCCGGATCGATCAGATGCACCGGCGCAACATCGCATTCGCCACGCGTGGCCGCCGCGACGCCGCCAAGACTGCCGACCGCGAGCGTGCGCGCCGACAAGCCACGCTCGGCCAGCGCGCCGACCACGACGTCGAGGGCGACGTCATGGCTGCCCATGATGACGAGATCGGGCGCCCGCGTGGCGCTGCCGATCAGCGTGACGCCGACTTCGCTATCGGCATCAAGCGACGAGGCGAGCGCGTCGATCTCCAAAAATCCATCGGCCTGCGAAAAACTGGTTACCGAGCCGGAGCCTTTGCCGGTCGGAAAGGCAATGGTGCCCTCGTCGCCATGGATCAGCGACACCAGCACGAATTCCTTGCGGCCCATTTCCGAGGCAATCCGCATCGGCACCCGCGCGGTGACGGTCTCCGCGGCTTGCGGCGGCAGACCGGCGAAAGCGCGGATCACCGGCGCAACGAAGGCGTGAAAAGTAAAAATCGCCGACGTCGGGAAGCCCGGCAACACCACGACCGGCTTCTTGCCGACGATGCCGAGACACAGAGGTTTGCCGGGCTTGAGCGCCACGCCGTGCACGAGAATGCCCGGTTTGCCGAGCCGCGACACCACGCCATACGACAGATCGCCGGCGCCTTTCGAGGTGCCACCCGACAGCACCACCATATCGCTTGCCGCCAGCGCTTCGCGCACCGCTTCTTCCAGCGCCATTTCGTTGTCGGGAAACGCGCCCATCGCCAGCGCAATGCCTCCGGCTTCGGTCACCGCGGCGGCCAGGATGGCCCCGTTGCTGTCGTAGACACTCGCCGGCCGCAACGCCTGACCTGGCTCGACCAGTTCATCACCGGTCGAGAGCACCGCGACTTTCGGCCGCCGCACGACGTCGATATGCGCAAGACCGCTCGCCGCCAGCATGCCGATCTCGCGCGAGCCGATGCGCACGCCGCGCCGTAGCAAGGTTTCGCCGCGCGCGATGTCGGAACCGGCGTAGGAAACGAACTGACCAGGCGACAGGGCGCGGCGCAATTCGACAGCCGGCGCGCCGCCAGCGATCAACTCGGTCTGCTCGATCATCACCACGGCGTCGGCGCCGCGCGGGATGACGCCGCCGGTGGCAATGGCCGTGGCGGTGCCCGGCGCCACTTCCAGCGCCGGAGCATGACCGCAGGCGATCACCTCGCCGTTGAGCGTGAAGGTCTTTGGCGCGGCTTCGCCGGCGCCGAGCGTGTCGGCGGCGCGGATGGCGAACCCAGCGACATTGGAGCGGTCGAATGGCGGCGCGTCGACCGCCGCGACGACGTCATGCGCCAGCACGCGGCCCAGACAATCGCCCAGCAGCACGGTTTCGTCGCCGAGTGGCGCCATGTCGATATGCGCCTCGAAGCGCGCGCGGGCTTCCTCCGCTGACACGACGTCGAGAAATTGCTCCTGCCGCGCGGCGGCGCGCACGCGCGCGATCAGGTCCGAACTGTCAGGTCTGGATTTCACGGCCACGGCTTTACCGCAACCGGCGTGCCTTCGGAATATCCCTCGCTGTCCGCCGGCACCAAAATCCAGCCGTCGGAACGGGCCAGCGACGACAGCGGCAGATATTTCATTGCCAGCGGTTCGGCCTGCTCGCCGGCGCGGCGCACCGGCACGATTTCGGCAAGGCCGACCGTTGAGGCGACTTTTCGCGACAGCATCAAGGTTTCGACCGGATCGCGGTCGCCGTGACGGTGCGCGGCCGCCAGCCGGTCGAGGATGCGCCGTCCGATCGTTAGCCAGACGCTCAACGCGGCATCGAGCCGCCCCGGCAGCACCAGCACCGGCCGCGGACCGGCGAAGCCGATGGCGGCGGTTTCGCCCGGCGTCATCGCGACGCCATGCACCGCAAGCCGCGTCTCGCGCGCCAGAACCTGCACGCTGTTGTCGTTGCGTCCGGTGCCGGTGCCGCCAATGACGATGATGAAATCGGCGCTCTCCGCCGCCAGCACGGCGCCAAGATCGCGTCCGGCATCGTCCAGCCGGGCGGCACCGCCACGGCGCTCGATATCGGCGGCCAGCAGACGCGCGGCGGCGTTGACGATGCCGCTGCCCCGCAGCGGCAGCACGCGGACACGAGGCTCGCGCACCGTGACGCGCGCAATGCCGGCGGCTTCACAGGCCGCGACGTCGGTCAGCGACAGCGGTTCACCGGCGCGCCGCATCGGGATCGCAACATCGCAATCGCCGCCTGCCGCCAGCACGCCATCGCCGGGGTCGATGGTCAGCAATGCCTCGACCCGGCCTTTGCTGACTTTGATCGCGTCGAACGGCGCCACGCTGTCAGTACCCGGCGGCATCGGTTGGCCCACTTCGATGCGCTGCGGCGTCTCCAGCAGCAGAGCCGGCGTATAGCCGCCGGCGCCCAGGGTCGTGTCGGCGTCGAGCGCCCAACCGTCACGCATGGCGATGGCGACGTTCGGGCGCGTGCGCGCCATCGCATCGACCGCGAGCGTACGGCCGAAGGCCTTGCTCAGTTCGACGGTGCGCGGCGTCACCGGCTTGACGTCGAGATCGACCATCGCCTGCACGTCGGCGAGCGGCGTCAGCCGTGCAATCGTCTGTATTGTATCGGAGGGCGCCGCCATAGGGACGAGCTTGACCTTGTGGGCTTCGGAGACTTCAGTCTACCTCAACAACAAGCGGCATAACGAAGCTTTTCAAGCGGCGAAAGCAGGGGACGAAACGTGTTTACAGCCACCAAGGACAAGGCGCTTCTTACCACCACCACGGGGGCGCTGCCCCGGCCGGACTGGTACACCGAAAACCTGCGCGGCAAGCCATTGTCGCAAGGCTTTTCCCAGCTCGCCTATCGCAACCAGCATTTCGACTGCCTGGCCTGTCACGTCGCCGCGCAGCACCGCGCCGGTATCGACATCATGGTGGACGGCGATACGCGGCTCGATGACGACGTCGCCGGCCGCGGGTGGGTGAGCTACGCGACCGAGCGGATCGAAGGCATCGGCCAACCCCGCGTCGAGGTGCCACCGGCGGGCTTCATGGCCGACAAGGGCCCCGGCGACCTGATGTGGGAAGTCATCGAGACCCGCATGACGCCGCCGGTCACCGGCAAGATCGGCAAGACGACGTTGCAACTCGACCGGGCCTACAAGGCGATGGCGCCGATGACGGACAAGCCGGTCAAGGTCGGCTCGATCTCGGCGCAGTTGCTGGCACTGATGCTGACCAACGAGCACTACAAGGACCGGCTCGACCTGCTGATGGATATGTCGGTAGCACTGAACAAGGAATATCACGCGCTCGCCGACGCCGCCGCGCCGATGGTGCAGATCGAAGAACCGGCAATTCACCAGGTGATCGCCGACCCGAACCAGAAGATCACACCGAAGCAATGGGTCGAGGCCTTCAACGTCGAAGTGAAGGGCCTGCGCGACAAATGCGAAGTGTGGTGCCACACCTGCTGGGGCTCACCGGCCGCGCAACGCGTCGCCAGCAAGGACCAATCGTATAAGGACGCACTGCCTTATCTCGATCAGCTCGATTGCGACGTGCTGACCTTCGAGGGCGCGTTCAACAAGGGCCTGGACTTCGAGCACTTCGGCTCGATGGTGTCCAAGAAAAAGAAGATCGCGATCGGCGTCATCAGCCACCGCACGCTGCAAGTCGAGCGGCCGGAGGAAGTCGCCGAGCTGATCCGCAAGGCGCTGAAATACATCGAGCCGGAGCGGCTGATCCTGACCAGCGATTGCGGCTTCGGCCGCCAGGGCATGAGCCGCATGCACGCCTTCTACAAAATGGTGGCGCTCACCCGCGGCACCAATATCGTGCGCAAGGAACTGGGACTGCCGGAAGCGGACATCCCGGCGACGAATCCGAAGCTGTCGATGGTACCTATATCCAGCGCATGATCTCGAAAAGGGGGAACCAGTCGGGCACGGCCGAGGCCGAAGGCGTAACGGCCTTCCGGATCAGGAAAAACAGACAGCAGAGTTACGACTGCAGGCCCCACTTCTTGACCGTCATGCGCTCGATGGTGCGGAAGATCAGGTTCTCCACCACCAGGCCGATGATGATGACGGTGAGCAGGCCGGAGAATACGCCGGCAATGTCGAGCGTGTTGCGCTTCTCGAAGATGAACCAGCCGAGCCCGCCCTGCCCTGATGACACGCCGAACACCAGTTCGGCCGCGATCAGGGTCCGCCAGGCGAAGGCCCAGCCGATTTTCAAGCCGGTGAGGATCGACGCGAAGGCGGCCGGCACGAAGATCATCGCGATATAGCGCAGGCCTTTGAGCCCGTAATTCTGCCCAACCATGCGCAGCGTGTTCGACACCGCCATGAATCCGGAATGCGTATTGAGCGCGACCGCCCACAGCACCGAATGCACCAGCACGAAGACGATACTGGCCGAGCCGAGGCCAAACCAGATCAGCGCCAGCGGCAGCAGCGCGATGGCCGGCAGCGGGTTGAACATCGCGGCGGCGGTCTCCAGAAAGTCCGAGCCGATGCGCGAACT
>CAITEM010000434.1 GCA_903891395.1 uncultured Hyphomicrobiales bacterium
GACCCCAAGAAGTCCGGTGAGGTCTTCGACATATTCGCCCGCCGGCGCGGAGGGCAGCTCCTGAACCGGCGGGCGCTTGAGGGCTGATGTGTATCGAGCCATGGGCCTAACCTAGTGAAGGAATGTGAACATAACAAGAACAAATTTTAAAGGCCCACAATTTGAGCAATTCCGGCATGATCTCGTGGGGCGCTTGCCGAATTCCACATGATATGGTGGCAACCTCATCGCACCGCCAAGGTTCCAATGCTGAGCGCGATCATTGCCACCCACGATTCGGAACGCACTTTGGTGCAGACGCTGGCGGCCTTGGTGCCGGGCGCGACCGCAGGCCTGCTCGGCGACGTCATCATTGCCGATGGCGGCTCCAGCGACGCCACCGCCGAGGTCGCCGATATCGCCGGCTGCCGCTTCGTCGCCTCGTCCGATCCGCTGGGCGCGCGGCTCAAGTCGGCGGCGCTGACCACGCGCACGCCATGGCTGCTGTTCCTGCGCGCCGGCTGCGTGCCGGAACAGGGCTGGATCGCCGCCGCCGACCGTTTCATGGAGACGATCGACCTGCGTGACGGGGCCATGCGCGCAGCGGTATTCCGCCCCGCCAGCGCCAGCGACCTGTTGCACCCGCGCCTGTCCGAGTTGTTCACACTGCTCCGCGTCATGGCCGGCGGCGGCGCGCGGCCCGAACAGGGGCTGCTCATCGCGCGGCGCTTCTACGACGAGATCGGCGGCCACAGCGGCGGCGCGGATGCCGAAACGGCGCTGCTACGGACCATCGGCCGCCGCCGCATCGCCATGCTGCCGGTCGGCGCCGGTCTCGATCGCTAAATACTTGACTCAGTCAACTAATTAACCGACCCTCGGCGGGTCATGAAAACCGACCGCCAGGACCCGCAACGCATCGCATCGGTGCGCCGCTTTAACCGTTTCTACACGCGCCAGATCGGCGTGCTGCGTAAAACCTATCTCGGCAGCCCCTACTCGCTCGCCGAAATGCGCGTGCTCTACGAAATCGCCCAATCGGACAAACTTGGCGCGCGCACCGCGACCGAGATCGGGCGCGTGCTCGACCTCGACGCCGGTTATCTCAGCCGCGTGCTGCGCAATTTCGAGAAAGCCGGGCTGATCAAACGCACGCCCTCGCCCGACGACGCGCGGCAAAGCCACCTCGCACTGACCGCGAAAGGCGCCAGGACTTTCGCACCCTACGAAAAGCGTTCGCAGGACAGCGTCGCCGACATGCTCGGCACGCTCGATCCAAACGATCAAGCCAAACTGATCGGCGCGATGGCGGCGATCGAAAATCTTCTCAGCGGCGCAGCGCCGGCGGACAAACCCCAGGTCATTCTGCGCCAGCCCAAGCACGGCGACTTCGGCTGGATCGTATGGCGCCACGCGCAAATCTATGCCGACGAATACGGCTGGGGCGATCCGTTCGAAGGCCTCTGCGCGCAGATCGTCGCCGACTTCGTCAACAATTACGATACCGCGTGCGAGCGCTGCTGGATTGCCGAAATGAACGGCGAAAACGTCGGCACGGTGATGCTGGTCAAGGACAAGGAGCCGGGCACCGCCCGCGTCCGTCTGCTGCTGGTCGATCCGAAAGCGCGCGGGCTTGGTCTCGGCGCGCGGCTGACCGGCGAATGTGTGACATTCGCGCGCGAGGCTGGCTACAAGAAAGTGACGCTGTGGACGCACAGCATCCTCACCGCCGCGCGTCATTGTTACGAAAAGGCCGGCTTCACGCTGACGTCGAGCGAGCCGCGCCACACCTGGGGCCAGGACGTCGTCGCGGAGTTCTGGGACCTCGACCTGTGAGCGGGCAAAAGCTCACACCTCAATTGCTCGACCATTACAAACAGGAAGGTGTGCGGCTCCGGCGCGAGGCGCAGCGCGCGGCCATGCTCCGGCTGTGCGGGGCAGCGCTCACCTTGTTCCGGCTTTCTCCCCCTTGGCGACGGCAAATCGAATGGCCAGCTAAGGCCGGGACAGAAACCGTTTACGAGAGCACTTCCATGCAAATCGATTTGAAGAACAAACGCGCCGTGGTCAGCGGCTCCACGCTGGGTATAGGCTTTGCCATCGCCAAGGGTCTGGCCGAGGCCGGCGCGAATGTCGTGATCAATGGCCGCAGCGAGAAATCGGTCAAAGCGGCGAAGGATAAACTGGCGGCTGCTTTTCCCGGCGCCAAGGTCGAGGGCATCGCCGCCGATCTCGCCACGGCCGAAGGCGTCGCGGCCTTCGTCGGCCGGGTGCCGGAGACGGACATTCTCGTCAACAATCTCGGCATCTTCGAACCCAAGCCGTTCGAGGATATCCCCGACGCCGACTGGACGCGCTTCTTCGAAACCAATGTCATGAGCGGCATCAGGTTGTCGCGCGCCTATCTCGGCGGCATGCGCAAGAAGGACTGGGGCCGCATCGTCTTCATCTCCTCGGAGTCGGGCCTCAATATCCCGGTCGAGATGGTGCACTATGGCATGACCAAGACGGCGCAACTCGCGGTGTCGCGTGGACTGGCGGCGACCGTTGCCGGCACCGGCATCACGGTGAATTCGGTGCTGCCCGGACCGACGCGTTCGGAAGGCGTGCAGGATTTCTTTGGCAAGCTGGCAAAAGACGCCGGCATGTCGGATGCGGAAATGGAGAAGGAATTCTTCAGCAAGCACCGGCCGTCGTCGCTGCTGCGACGCCTCGCGTCGCCCGAAGAAGTCGCCAACATGGTGGTCTATGTCTGCTCGCAGCAGGCCTCGGCCACGACCGGCGCCGCGCTGCGGGTCGATGGCGGGTTGGTGAGCACGATCGGGTAAGGTCTGTCATTCCGGCGCGCGCGCCATAAGTGCGTTCACGCGCGTCTTCGACGCGTTATGGCGCGTGAACCCGGAATCCAGATGCGCTGTACCGCTGGATTCCGATCGCCGCTTCGCGGCGTTCGGAATGACGACTACGCCGTCGCACCCTTCGCCTTGGCCCGCCGCAGATGTTCGTCGAGCCGCGGCAGGATCTCCACGAAATTGCAGGGCCGGTAGCGGACGTCGAGCTGGTGCACCAGGATCTCATCCCAGGCGTCCTTGCAAGCGCCGGGCGAGCCCGGCAGGCAGAAGATAAACGTGGCATTGGCGGTGCCGCCGATGGCGCGGGTCTGCACCGCGGACGTGCCGATCTTCCGCTCGCTGACGAGCAGGAACATCATGGCGAAAGCGTCCATGCGTTTCTCGAACAGCGGCTCAACCGCTTCCGGCGTGACGTCGCGGCCGGTGAAGCCGGTGCCGCCGGTCGAGATCACGACGTCGATGAACTTGTCGGCGATCCAGGCCTTCACGCGCTGGCGGATCGCCTTGACGTCGTCCTTGACGATGGCGCGCTCGGCCAAGGTATGCCCGGCCGCGCGGATGCGCTCGACCAGTGTGTTGCCCGACTTGTCGTCGGCAAGCTCGCGCGTATCGGATACGGTCAGCACCGCGATCTTGAGCGGCACGAAGGAACGGCTTTCGTCTAGTCCGGGCATCTTGTCACCCTCGCAAAAACCAACAACACGATCATCCCGAAGCGCCGCAGCCGGCGCTTCGTCGGTGCCGTCACACCGCCGCCAGCAAGCCGGCGTTTTCCATCACCGGCCTCGCGCCCGGCGACGCCAGCAGCGCGATCAGCGTCTTGGCCGCGTCCGCATGGGCCGACTTGGCGTGGACCGCCGCGGTCAGCGGCATGATGTTCTGCAGTTCGTCCGGGAACGGGCCGAGGACGTGGACACCGGGCACCAGCTTCAATTCTGCCAATTGTTGCACGGCCATGTGGCATTCGCCGCTGGCGACCGCGGTCGCCACGACGCCGGCCCGCGTGGTGGTTTTCTTCTTCATCTCGCCGGTGATGCCGAGCCTGTCGAGCACCTTGATGAAATGCGCGGCGCTCGGGCTGCCGGTGGCGGGGTCGGCGTGGATGATGGACTTGGTCGCCAGCAATGCCGCCTTGAAACCCGCGGCGGTGCCGATGTCGGGCTTGGGATCGTCGAGGCCGACCGCCAGACCCATGATCATGCGCGCGACCGGCTTTGCCGACGCGCCATCGGCGATGCCCTCTTTCGCCAGACTGGATATGCCGTCCGGCGTCGAGATGACGACGTCGGCGGCCATGCCCTGGCGCATCATGTCGACGCAGGCGGACGGCGGACCAAACGCCATCGCGATGCCATAGCCGGTAACCTTGGAAAATTCGGGTGTGAGCGCGTCGACGGCGCCCTGCATTGCCACCGTGGTGACAAGCGTGATCGTCTTGTTCATGAGATAGACCTTCAGAGAGTGCTGGCGGCGAAAGTGTTACACGCCGACACCTTGCCCTCTTTCAGGCCCGTCGTGAACCAGCGCTGACGCTGGGCAGACGAGCCGTGGGTGAAGGAGTCCGGCACGACGCGGCCCTGCGCCTGCTGCTGCAGGCGATCGTCGCCGATTGCCGCCGCAGTCTGCAGCGCCGCCTCGACGTCGCCGGGTTCGATCGAATTCCATTTCTGGTTCGAACGGTTGGCCCAGACGCCGCCGAAACAATCGGCCTGCAATTCGATCCGCACCTGGATGCGGTTGGCCGCCACCTTGTCGCCGGAGGCGCGCTGCTGCGCCTGCGCCTTCGGCAGAATGCCAAGCAGGTTCTGCACATGATGGCCGACCTCGTGCGCGATCACGTAGGCCTCGGCGAATTCGCAGGCTTTGCCGGTGCAGCCTTTGAAACGCACGCGCATGTCGTTGAAGAACGAAGTGTCGAGATAGATGCGTCGGTCGGTCGGGCAATAGAAAGGCCCCATCGCCGCCTGCGCGAGGCCACAACCGCCCTGCAGCGCGCCGGCGTAAAGACGCAGCCGCGGCGCGACGTAAGTCTGGCCGGCTTCCTTGAAGATCACGGTCCAGGTGTCTCGGTATTGCCGAGCACGGCGGCGACGAAATCGCCCATCTGGTCTTTCGGCACGCCGGTCGAGCGCCGCGTGGTCGTCGCGGGTTGATCGTAGGGCTGCTGATAGCCGCCGCGACCGCCGGTCGCGATCTCGGCGCCGCTGATCAGCACGCTCGGATCGATGCCGAGCGCCCAGCCGATCAGGCCGAGCACCACGACGGTGCCGATGCCGAGACCGCCGCCGCCCATCGGTAACCCGAAACCGCCGCCACCGCCGCCGAATCCGCCGCCGCTGTCGCGATCGTCTTCGACATTGTCACTGCGGCGAAAATCATCCCAGCGCATTTCCAAAAGTCCTTCCGAGCAAACACGTTGCAATCATTGCGCAGCTACACGGCGGCGTCCAACTCACGACGTTCTGACGCCTGAGAAGTTCCTCTAAACCCTCGTACAATAGGCAGAATTTGCCCAGCAATGGGACACTTTCATAAACCGTTTTTTCACCTTGAGCCGCCATATTCCGGACTGTCGGTTGTAGGTCCCGCGTCTCCGACAGCGTCGCCTGAGTCAGAGTATTTGAGTCATGGTAGTTTCGCGTCGCGGGACGCCCTCACGGGCGTCCCGTGGTCTTTTAGAGACCACACAACACCACCGCATTCTCATCGGCGAGTGCGTCGCCGAAATGGCGAAACTGCCGGCGGCGTCCGTCGATCTGGTGTTCGCCGATCCGCCGTACAATTTGCAACTTGCCAGCGATCTGAAGCGCCCCGACGACAGTCATGTCGACGCGGTCACCGACGACTGGGACAAGTTCGACTCCTTCGCCACCTACGACGCCTTCACCAAAGACTGGCTGACGGCGTGCCGCCGCGTGCTCACGCCCGCCGGCACGATCTGGGTGATCGGCTCCTATCACAACATCGTCCGCGTC
>CAITEM010000435.1 GCA_903891395.1 uncultured Hyphomicrobiales bacterium
CAGCTCGACGCCAACGCCTATGTCATCAAGATCAAGGAAGTCGAAGCGGGCTCCGGCAAGGTCTGGGCCGGTCAGTTCATGGTCATGGATCCGGCCGGCGGCCAGGTGAAGCTGCCCGGCACCCACACCACCGAGCCGACCTTCGGTCTGCCCGCGACCTGGATCGACGCTTCGATCAAGGAAGAAGCGACCATGAAGGGCTACACGGTGGTCGACGCCGCCACCGTGATGTCGACCCACCTGACCGAATTGCTCAAGAACAACATGTCCGAGCTGCTGTCCTACGGCGAAGTCCAGAAGCTGCTCAAGGAACTGCCGAAGGAGCAGGGCGAACTGCTCAAGGACCTGGTGCCGTCGCTCATCACCATCTCCGGCATCCAGCGCGTACTGCAACTGTTGCTCGCCGAGCGCGTTTCGATCCGCGATCTCTCGACCATCCTCGAAGGCATCGCCGACGGCATCGGCTCGTCGCGCAACCCGGTCACCCTGGCCGAGCACGTGCGCGCCCGCATCCAGCGCCAGATCTGCGCCCAGCACACCGGCCACGGCGGCTATCTGCCGCTGATCGCGCTATCGGCGAAGTGGGAGCAGGCCTTCGCCGAGTCGA
Organism: uncultured Hyphomicrobiales bacterium; assembly: GCA_903891395.1. Taxonomy (GTDB): domain Bacteria; phylum Pseudomonadota; class Alphaproteobacteria; order Rhizobiales; family Xanthobacteraceae; genus Pseudolabrys. Next base: position 608 of record CAITEM010000435.1, read on the forward strand.
TGGTCGGCACCGGCGAAGAACGCCAACTGGCGATGCAGCCCTCGAAGCTGTCGGAATTCATCACTTTGGTGCGCGAGCGCTTCGAAACCGCGGCGCGCGAAGGCGAAGCGCCGGTGCTCGTCACATCGGCCAGCATCCGGCCCTTCGTGCGCGGCATCGTCGAGCGCTTCCGCGCGCAGACGCCGGTGATCTCGCAGTCCGAGATTCACCCGCGCGCGCGGTTGAAGACGGTCGGCAGCATCTAGGCCTGTCGCAACCGGCGCTCCGACCGTGCTGCCGATGCGCGATGGCCTGCCCCGAACTCAAGGACGTCCCGGCCGAGTTCGGTGGCTCCGGCGACATCGTCGCGGAATAGCGGCAAGGCCGGCGGCGTACCGCGCATCGCCGGCTGCTCTTTCTCGGTGAAAGATATTCACAACTCGCGAAAAAGTGTACGGGCGTCCTGCAATCGCACGACGCACCGCGTTCGATCCGCCGCCACTGTCCGCGCCGTTAAACCGCTGGCGGCGAGACGTCGCCGGGTCGATGCACTCCTCCCTTAAGTCCCTTGCATCGGCCCGGCGGCGCTCTACCGCGATTTTTTTGCTCCGCAGAGACAGCCGCGTGATTGATATGACCACCGAGACTTCCTGTTCGCGTCACGGCGCGGCGCTGGCTAAGACACTGGCCTTGCTCCGTTGCCGCACAGCCGCGCATCCCATCGGCACCGCTATCAGCGGCTTTTTCTATTGCTTGATGGAAGCGTTGCATGAAAGCCGGCGGCAAAAGGCCGAACGCATTCTCGGAGGTAACAGCCATCCGACCGGCTGCGGCGCCTCACACCATTCGTTCACCACGCACCGCAATAGGCCTATTGCTGGCCCGGCAAAGCCGCGCTAATAGTCCGCTCGTTTTTGGCAAGGATTGCCGCATCCACAATCTCAGGATGAAGTCTGCTCGTCGTCATTTTGCTCGTCCGCCATTCCATCCCTCACACGTTAGCCCCATGCAAGCAGCCAGGAAGCTTCCTGATCTGATCGAGGCCATTTACGGCGCGGCGCTCGCGCCCGCGTTATGGAGCGACGTCGTCGTCGGCATTCGCGATTATGTCGGCGGCCGAGCCTGCGGATTGTTCTCGAAAGACTCGATCAGCAAATTCGGCATGACGCACTACTACTGCGGCGCCGACCCGCGTTACATCCAGCTTTATTCGGAGACTTATTCCAAATTCGATCCGCTGACGACCTTGCCACCGTTCGGCGACGTCGTGAGCATTCCGGACCTGGTCCCCTTCGATGAATTCCGGCGCGGGCGCTTTTATCAGGAATGGTTGAGCCCCCAAGGCAGCGTCGATGCGGCCAATGTCGTGCTCGAAAAATCGAACGCGAACTGTCCGATCCTTCTCACCGTGCTCTCGGGCAAACGCATGGTCGACGACGAGATGCGGCGCCGCATTTCGCACATCGTCCCGCATGCGCACCGAGCGCTTACGATCAACAAGGCAATTGAGTTCATGGCATCCGAAACGGCGGCATTTGCCGACACGCTGAACGGTCTCAGTGCCGGCGTTTTTATCCTCGACACCAACTGTCGCATCGTGCACGCGAACACGGCCGGCTACGCCATGCTGGCGCCGGACGACTTCCTGCGCTCGGTCGACGGGCAGCTCGTCACCCGCAACGCCAACGTCAATCAGACCTTGCGCGAACTGTTCGCCACCAACAGCGAGGCCGCGATCGCGGCCAAGAGCGTGGCGCTGCCTTTGACCGCGCATGACGGCGAGCGTTACATCGCCCACATTCTGCCGCTGGCCGTGGTGGCGCGCGGCGGCATCGGCATGGCCAACGCTGTCGCCTCGGTATTCGTGCGCAAGGTGAAACTGGACGGCAATTCCTACGGCGACCTGATCGCCCGCACTTTCGGGCTGACGCCGGCCGAATTGCGTGTGCTGCTGGCGATCGTCGACGTCGGTGGCGTGCCGGAAGCGGCCGAAACGCTCGGCATCGCCGAGACGACCGTCAAGACGCATCTCTATCGGGTGTTTTCAAAAACCGGCGCAAGCCGCCAGGCCGACCTGGTCAAGCTCGCCGCCGGTTTTTCCAGTCCGTAAAGCGCAGCCTGCTATCCGAGCTTGGTGGCCGCGCGCGACAGCAGCTTCCATTCTCCGCCGATCTTCTGCCAGTTCATCAGAACGTGGAGATTGGTGGAGCTTTTCTTGCCGTCGGCGATGGCTTCGCTATCGCTCATCCAGTGGAAGCGCACGATCGCCGCCGGACCGACCACAACGATCTTGGGATTCTCGTAGACGAGCTTGAGCACCTTCGTCTTTCGACTGGTGGCGTTCTTGATGAAGGTCGCCTTGTCCTCGACCCGGGCGTCGGAGTGGCTGTAGCTCAGCTCCGCCGCACAGAGCACGTCCAGGGCTTCGGCATCGAGCGCGACCTGGGCCGCGCGAAAGGCTTCGACTTTCTTGGCAACGGCCTCTTCGTCCCCTGACGCCGCAAAGGCCGGGGCAAGCCCGAGAAGCCCAATGGCGAGAACCGGCAAGGCCAACTGACGACGATCGATATTCATACTTTCCTCCGCATTTTCTTGGTTATGCGCCAGCCTTGCAGCCTCGTTGTTATTTGTCGACACCCCTTCGATGGTGCGCCGCGAAGGAGCGACGGCCTCCGCTCCGAGCCCTAGGCCGCAGAACGGACCTAAACAGCCAAAATCTGTAATATGAGTGCTGTGGAGCCCCCAAATCGGCGCATTTGTGGTGTCTTTTGCACCGGCTTTGGCCGCGCTTTGTACTGGCGAAACCGTGCGCCAATCCCCATATAGCGAGTAACAGCTTTAGTTCATTGGGCCCGTGCAGGGTCACGGGAGAGTTTCCATGAGCAGGTTCGATTTCAATGCGCCGGCTGAGTTGTTTCCGTCGCGCAACCGCAAGATCGCCAACAAAGTGAAGTACCGCCGCTTCGACCGCGCCTCGGACGCGATCCGCTTCGCCATCGAAGAACTGCCGGAGCCGCTGCTGCTCGGCGCCTATATCGAAATCAACGAAGAGCGCCTTGGCCACAAGGACATCCGCGCGCTGTACGAGAGCGAAAATTTCCCGTCGAAAGAACTCGCGAACTAGTCGAAAAGACGCTGAAAAAGCGCGTGTTTGACGGTTTGCGCCTTTCGCTATAGATTTGAACCGTTGAAACGATAGTTTTTGGTATTGCCTTGCCGGTTGCCCTTTTCGGGCACTTCCCAATGCACCCCTGAAAACTGGGATGTTTCGATCGCGCGAAGCGAGACCGCGTCGCGCGCATCACACCGCACAGCGTATGACGCAAGGATAGTTAAGATGGCCACAGGTACCGTTAAGTTCTTCAACACCCAGAAAGGCTTTGGATTCATCACGCCGAGCGACGGCTCGCGCGACGTTTTCGTGCACATCAGCGCGGTCGAGCGCGCCGGCATGAGCACCCTCAACGAGGGCCAGCGCCTCACCTATGAAATCGTGACCGAGCGCGGCAAGCAGGCGGCCTCGAATCTGGCCAACGCCTAACCGAATTTCGTTCGAACGCGTGACCCGCGTCACGCGCTCTCCATAAAAGTACGGCGCAACGCCCGGCCCAGTGCCGGGCGTTTGCGTAGTGCTTCATGGCCAGGCCATGGAAAGCGAGCATGCCCATGACGCATAAATACGCCGCCGGCGAGGACGTCTATTACGAGCCGACGTTCGGCAACGCCGCCGCGCGCGGCAAATACACCGTCGTGCGCCCCTTGCCGGTCGAGAACGACAACCGGCTGTCGTACCGGATCAAGAGCCTGGCCGAGAACTTCGAGCGCATCGCCGAAGAGCACCAGTTGAGCCTCGGCGAATAGGCGGCCTCGGCCCGGGCGCGGCGCAGCCCAAAGTGCTGCGTGGCTGATCCCGGGTTTCTCCAACCGCTTTTTTTGCGAAGGTCCCGGTTCTGCAGCGCAACACTGTGTGCTGCGCCGCCCCGGCGGGCCATTCCGCGCCTATTTTCCAGGCATTTCACGCTTCATCACGGCCCGTCACCGTTCCGTGATGCGTCCTGCGGAACCTTGCTGCCGTACCTACGTTATTTGAACGAACAGAGTTTGAACCTTTCTCAAGGCCGGCCCGACGAATAGGCGAAGAGCTTTTAAGTCGCTGCCCTTGGAGGATGCCATGAACTGGGAGGATGCCATGAACTGGTCTTTGTACACCGCCGACCGCACCACCCACCTCAAGATCGTGGTGGTCGGGCTTGCCGCAGCGCTGCTGATCGCCGTGATCGGCGTTTCCGCGCGCGGCCTGAACCTCGGCACCGACATTATGGCCGCGCAAGGCCCGACCGTGATCAAGGCCGGTGGCCCCGTTTTCTATACCGACCGTGGCAACACCACGATCCGCTAACTGAACGACCACCGCAGGCGACCGCGGTGTGATGAGCCTGACGTATCTTGGAAATCCCCCTCTCCACTTTACGCGCCGCTTTTTAGCGGCGCGTTTTTTTATGCGGGAGGCTATTTGATCAGCACCGACGGCAGCCAGAGCGACAGCCACGGGATGTAGGTCACCAGCATCAGCACCACGAACATGACGCCGTAGAACGGCCAGATCGTGCGCATGACCTGTTCGATAGTAACTTTGCCGACGGCGCAGCCGACGAACAAAATGGCGCCGACCGGCGGATGGCACAGCCCGATGCCGAGGTTGAGCATCATGATCATGCCGAAATGCACCGGATCGACGCCGAAATTGATCATGACCGGCAACAGAATGGGCGTGCAGATCAGAATCGACGGCGCCATGTCGACCAGGCAGCCGAGCACCAGCAGCAGAATGTTGATCAGGAACAGAATGACGTATTTGTTGTCCGAAATCGTCAGAAAGAACGCCGTGATCTTGGCCGGCATCTGCGTCAGCGCCATCACGTAGCCGACGCTCGAGGCGCAGGCGATCAAGGTCAGCACCATGGCGACCGTGCGCAACGTGCGATGCACCAGCGCCGGCAGATGGCGCCACTTGAAGTCGCGATAGATGAACATGGTCACGAAGAAAGCCCAGACGCAGGCCACCGCGCCGGCTTCGACCGCCGTGAAGATGCCGCCGAGAATGCCGCCGATGATGATGACCAGCGTGATCAGGCCCCACGCGGCGTCGACGCAGATCTTGACGGCGTCGCGCACCGGCACCGAGGTGCCGCGCGGGTGGCCGTCGCGATAGGCGAGAACGAGACACAGCACGATGATCGAGAAGCCGAGCAGCAGTCCCGGCATCACGCCGGCCATGAACAGGCTGATGATGGAAATGCTGCCGCCGGTCGCCAGCGAATAGATGATGGCGTTGTGGCTGGGCGGCACCAGCAGCGCCTGCACCGAGCCGGTGATCGTGACGTTGGTGGCGAAGACGCGCGGATAACCGGCCTTCTCCATCTGCGGGATCATCACCGAACCGATCGCCGACACATCGGCTACCGACGAGCCGGAGATGCCGCTCAGAAACGTGGTGGCGAGCACGTTGACCACCGACAGGCCGCCGCGCATGCGCGTCAACCCGACCAGCACGTCGGCAAAGGCCACCATCCGCCGCGCCATACCGCCTTCCGCCATGATGGCGCCGGCCAGCACGAAAAAGGGAATGGTCAGCATCGCCACCTTGGAGACGCCGTCCGAAATCTTGAGCATGACCGCTTCGAGCGGAATGCCGATGTAGAACCCCGCCGCGATCGCCGCCAAAGCCAGCGAATAGGCGACCGGCACGCCGATCAAAAAGCAGAACAACATCGTCACCAGTAGAACGGCAATTTCCATCGGTCAGACTCTAATGAAGGGCGGCATTGCGTTCGGCAATTTCATGCTCGGGTAGCCCGAGGAAGATGCGCTCGATCACGAACAGCAGCAGCGCCGCGCCGCCGAGCGGAATCGGCAGATAGGTCAGCCCGACCGACAGTTCGGGAAACTCATCGATGGAATTGTGCCAGGTGGCATCGACCAGGCGGGCGCCGTAGACGACCATGAACACCGCCATCGCCCCGACCAGCACCTCGGCAAGCAGGTCGGTCCAGCGCCGCTGCCGCGGCGGCAGCATGGCGGCGAAGAACGACACGTTCATGTGCAGGCCGGCGCGATAACACGCCGCCGTGCCAATAAAGGTGAGCACGATGGTCAGCAGCACCGCGGTGCGCTCCGGCCACGACGCCGCGCTGTTGAGCACGTACCGCGTGAACACCGCCCAGGGGATGATCGCGGAAATCAGCACCAGCGCCGTGCCGGCAACGATGACGCACAGGCGGTACAGGGCGTCCATGGCTTTGCGGTAATAAGTCGCCATTCATTCCTCTCGTCATTCCGGGGCACGCCGAAGGCGTGAACCCGGAATCCAGGAGCGCCATTGAGACTTTGCGATTTGCTCTGGATTCCGGGTTCGCAGGCTCGCGCCAGCGCCCCGGAATGACAGCCGCTACTTCGTTTCCTGGATGCGCTTAACCGTGGCGGCGTATTTCGGGCCGTATTTGTCCCAGACCGGTTTGACCGCGTCCTGGAACGGCTTCTTGTCGATGTCGGTGACGATCGCCACGCCGCCGGCCTGGGCCTTGTCCATGGCCTGCTGCTGGTACGCCGCCCACAGCGTGCGTTCTTCGGCCTGCGCCTCGCGCCCGAACTTGCGCAGCAGATCCTGGTCGTCCTTCGACA
>CAITEM010000436.1 GCA_903891395.1 uncultured Hyphomicrobiales bacterium
CCGCGGTCGCCGACAACGACGAGGTGCGCTCGGTGAGCTGCGTCGACATCAGCATGGATCACGGCATCTCGCTCAACATGCTGTTCGATCCGGGCCACAATCTCGACGAACGAATCCTGCGCGAGCAGTTCGGATTGTAATTCCACGGGCGTGAGCGCGCGATGTCTCGATACGATTTCTCCGTGAACGGCAAAGCCGTCAGCGTGTCGCTCGACAACGAAGCGACGCCCTTGCTGAACGTGCTGCGCAACGAACTTGGTCTCATGGGGACGCGCTTCGGCTGCGGGCTTGAGCAGTGCGGCTGCTGCATGGTGCTGATCGACAACGAGCCGGTGAAATCCTGCAACCGCGAAATCTCGACCATGGCCGGAAAAGCCGTGACGACCGTCGAAGGTCTGGGCACACCGCAACGCCCTCACCCGCTGCAACAGGCATTTCTCGAGGAACAAGCCGGGCAATGCGGCTACTGCCTCGCCGGCATCCTGATTTCGGCAAAGGCATTGCTCGAGAAAAACCCGTCGCCAACACGCAGGGAAATCGCACTGGCGCTCGACGGCAACATCTGCCGCTGCGGCACCCATAACCGTATCATGCGGGCGGTGGAGAAGGCCGCCGCCCTGATGCGCGCGGGCGCCACCTCATGAACGCGCCGCCTGTGCTGCCGGGAACATTGAACGACAATCCGGTGCTCGGTCGCTGGGTGACCTTTCCGGCCCCCGGCAAAGTCACCGTCAATACCGGCCGTGTCGAACTCGGCCAGGGCGTGCTGACGGCGATGCAGCAGGTCGCGGCCGACGAACTCTACGTGTCGCTGGCGCGCGTCACCGTTCACTCCGGCGACACCGCGCGCACACCGAACGAGGGCTACACCGCCGGCTCGCAATCGATCCAGACCGGCGCCGTGGCGATGCGTCAGGCCTGCGCCGACGTCCACGCGTTGTTTCTAGAACAGGCGGCGTTAATCATCGGCTGCCGGCCGGATGAGTTGAGCATTAACGACGGCAGCATTTTGCGCAACGGCGCCTCGACCGGCCAAGACTATTGGACGCTCGCCGGCGCCATCGATCTTTCCGCCAAGGCCACCGCCACCGGCGCGCGCAAAGCGGTGACGAACTTCACATCGATCGGCCAGGACACCCCGCGTCTCGATCTGCCGGCTAAAATCTTCGGCAATGTTGCCTTCATCCACGACATGAAGCTCGACGGCATGATCCATGCACGGGTCGTGCGTCAGCCGAACCGCGGTGCCACCCTTGATACGATCGACGAAGCCGCGATCAAGCGCTCGGCAAAAGGCCCTATCGCATTCGTGCGCGTTGGCAACTTTCTCGCCATTATCGGCACTAACGAAACCGCGGTCGATCTCGCGGGCGCCGCCGCGGTCGGCCGCGTGACGTGGCAAAACGTCGAGCCGCCGTCCGTCTCGCAACAGGAAGGCATGTGGCTGCTGCAGCGCCCGTCGGTGGATCGCCTGCTCGGCCCGCCGGAACCGGCCGACCCGCAGGGCCGTGAGCGTTTCGAGGCGACATTCACCCGCGGTTACGTCGCCCATGCGTCGATCTCGCCATCCTGCGGCCTCGCGCTCTTCAAAGACGGCCAGATGACGGTCTGGACCCACTGCCAGGGCGTATTCCCGTTGCGCGCCGCGCTGGCGCGGACACTGAAGCTGGAACCGTCGGCCATCGTCGTGCAGCACGTGCAAAGCTCCGGGTGCTACGGACACAACGGCGCCGACGACGCCGCCGCCGACGCCGCGATCATCGCGATGCAGATGCCCGGCACGCCGGTGCGCGTCCGCTGGCGCCGCGAAGAAGAATTCGTCTACGAGCCGAAAAGCCCTTCGATGGTCGTCAAGGTTCGGGCACTGCTCGACGACAAGGGCAAACCGTCGGATTGGACACAGGAAATCTGGAGCGGCAACCACAACGGCCGGCCCGGCGGCGGCAATTCGCTGCTCGGCGAAGAGGCCCTGCCCGGCTACGTGCCGCCGCCGCCCGCCAATGAAGTGCCGGAAGCCGCCGGCGGCGGCGCGACGCGCAACGGCGATCCGCTTTACGACATTCCGCAGAAGCGCATCGTTCATCACATGATCACCGAGCCGCCGGTGCGGCTTTCGGCGCTGCGCGGTCTCGGCGCGACGGCCAATGTGTTCGCGCTCGAATCCTGCATCGACGAATTGGCCGAACGCGCCGGGATGGACCCGGTTGCCTATCGTCTGTCGATCATCTCCGACAAGCGAGCCCGCGCCGTCATCGAGCGCGCCGCCGCGATGGCGAATTGGCAGCCCGACGCGCCCGGCAGTGAAAGGCACGGCCGCGGTTTCGCCTTCGCGCGCTACAAAAACAAGGCGGCTTATTTCGCCTGCGTCGTCGATCTCGAAATCGAAGAAGAAATCAACGTGCGCCATGTCTGGTGCGCGACCGACGCTGGTCTCGTGGTCAGCCCGAACGGCGCGCTCAATCAACTCGAAGGCGGCATCATCCAGGCAATCAGTTGGGTGACCAAGGAACAAGTGCGCTTCGACAATGACGCGCCGAGCGGGCCTGTGTCGTTCGACTGGGATTCCTACCCGGTGCTGAAATTCAGCGAGGTGCCGGAAATCACCATGGAACTGCTGAATACCCAGGACGAGGTGCCGCTCGGCGTCGGCGAAGTGGCCGGCGGCCCCGTGGCCGGCGCCATCGGCAACGCACTGTATCGCGCGCTCGGCGCCCGCATCCGCGACCTGCCGCTGACACGCGAGCGTATCGAGGCGACGCTACTGGCCGAGTGCCGCTAGATTCGCCGCAGCGGATTGGTGAGCGCGAGGAAAAATCCCGCCAGCGTGAACACGCCGATCACCAGAAACGCGACCCGGAACGCCTCTGCGATATCCGACTGGATCGCTGCCTCCCGAACCGCCGGCAATGCCGGCCCGACGTGCTTGACGTTCTCGATCATCGCTGCAAAGGCGCGCGCCGCCTCCGGATTTTTAATCGCCAAAGTCGCGAACAGAGCCGTTGCCACGAGCGCGGTGCCAAATCCCGCGCCGATCGAGCGCGAAAATTGCACCGAGGCCGCCGCTTCGCCCAGTCTCGACTGCCCAGCCACCGTTTGCACCGTCACCTGCACGACGGCCATCACGGTGCCCATCGATCCGCCGATCACCAGCATCAAACACGCCAGCGAGATCAAACCCATGATTGATCCAAACATCGCCAGCACGACAAAACTGATCGTCGCCACGACCATTCCGTAAATCGGAAAAATAGTGGTCAGTCCCGTCTTGCTGACAAGCCGGCCGACAATAAGCGAACCGGTGCCGATTCCGATTGTCAGCGGCACCAACAAAAGGCCCGTCGTTGACGGCGGTATGCCGCGAACGGACACCAAATAGACCGGAAGAAAGGTAATGAGGGATACGAGAGCCGCGCCATGACACGCCGCCATGGTGTCGGCGCGCCAGATGGCGGGCTGCTTGAGCAACCGCAACGGAATGAGCGGCGATCCCACCCTGTTCTCGTGCCGTATCAGCCAGGCCGCCGCGAACAGACTGATCGCAAACAGTGCGGCGCCAAGCGGCAAGGCGCTCAGGTCGACATGCTGAATTTGCTCGAGCGCCAAAAGGACCGTCACGACCAATATCGTGAACAGGACGAGTCCGCCGGGGTCGGCCTGCCACGGCAGACGCTCCACTTTCGGATTCTTAAGCCGCCACGTCAGCGCCACTGCGCACAGACCAATCGGAATATTGATGAGGAAGATCGAACGCCAGCCGAAATGCTCGGTCAGATAGCCGCCAGCGACCGGCCCGAACGTGTTGGCGGAGACGGCAATCGCGGCGAGATAACCTTGGTAGCGCGCGCGCTCACGCGGCGGCACCGCCTCGCCGATCAGCGCCTGTGACAGCGTCATCAACCCGCCGCCGCCGAAGCCCTGAAGAACGCGCACCAGCGTCAAGGTCTCAACGGTCGTGCACGCGGCGCAAAGCAATGACGCGACCATGAATATGGCGAGCGCGATGAACATGAGCCGCCGGCGGCCGAAGGAGTCGCCGAGACGGCCGTAGATCGGCGCGGCAATCGTCGCCGCGATCAAATAGGAAACGACGATCCAGGATGCGCGCTCGACCTCGCCGGTCTCGACCACGATCGCCGGCAAAGCCGTGGCGATGATCGTCTGATCGACCACCGCCAAAAACATCGGCAGCATGATCGACGGGAATACTGTCAGGAAGCCGGCGGATTGCGGCGCGACAGGACGCGAACTGGGATCGGTCTCGTTCGACAAAAATCAGTGTCCTGTGCTGCGCGTTGCGGGAGCCGTCATCAATGCGCCATCAGCACGGGCAAATTCGCGCGCGCCAGGATGTGGCGGGTCGCGCCGCCGAAAATCATCTGCCGCAAGCGGCTTTGCGTATAGGCGCTTTTCACCAGCAAGTCGCAGCCGAGCTTGGCGGCGTGTTCGAGCGTGATCGCGCCGGTGTCTTCGCCAGATCCGCGGTCGCGGCGCGGCACGGTCAAGGCCGTCGCCTTGACGCCGTTCTGGCGCAAGTGACGCGCCGCGTCCTCGCCCGATGGTCCCGGCGACGCCCCACCCTCGACCGTCAGCACGGTAACCTGGTCCGCCAGACGCAGCAGCGGCAAGGCGAAGGCATTGGTATGCGCCTGCTCGGTGCTGCGGTTCCAGGACACCAACACGTTGCGGCCGATGCTGGTAGGCACCGCCGGTGGCACAATCAGCACGGGCCGGCCGGATTCGAACAACGCGGCTTCGAGTGGCGCCATGCGCGGATTGGCTGCCGCGGGCCCCGGACGCCCCAGCACGATCAGATCGAAAACACGGCCGAGGCTGCCGATGAGAAAATCGTCGGCCGATTCGGTTCGGGGCCAGCCGTAGGAAAAGACCGCGGGCTCGCCTTGCCCTGGCGGAACGCCGTGGCCCTGCATGAAGGATTCGAACGTCTGGCGGGCCTGGTTCGCGGTCTCCGGATCGTAGGCGCCGGAGATCGCGAGGCTGCTCACCGGCTCGATCGACACATAGGAGGCGGCCGAGGGGCGGACCGAGAAACCTTCCATATAGCTGTCAAAAGCGCGCCCAACGAGCCTGGCCGCTTCCAGCACGGCTGCCATCGCGTCGTGATCTTCGGTCGGGATCAGAATGGTTTTCATGGGGTTCGTTTCGGCTGCATCTATGAAAGCGGGTCGGGAGCAATGGTTCCCTTATCCTAAACCTTTCCTTAACGGCACCCTACTACCGTTCCTTTTCGGTATCGGGCTCATGTGCCCGTGACCTGAGGCACTATGGTCCGTATCGACTTCAACCGCCTGCGTTTTCTCGTCATCGACGACAACGCTCATATGCGCAGAATCATGCGCACGCTACTGCACGGCTTCGGTGCGCGCGAAGTCTATGAAGCCGAAGACGGCGCGGCCGGCCTCGAGGCCTTCACCCATTACATTCCCGACATCATCATCACAGACTGGGCGATGCCGATTTTCGACGGCCTCGAACTGACGCAGATGGTCCGCCAACCCGGCGCCAATGCCAACCCTTATGTCGCGATCATCATGCTGACCGGCCATTCCGAAAAAAAGCGCGTCACTGCGGCGCGCGATGCCGGCGTCACCGAATTCCTCGCCAAGCCGATCTCGGCCAAGGCGCTGTACGAGCGCATCGTCAATGTCGTAGCGAGCCCGCGCTCGTTCATCCGCACCAAGACCTATTTCGGTCCCGATCGCCGCCGCAACGCCAATCCGACTTATGCCGGCACCGAACGCCGCAAAGGCGGCAAAGCCGACGTTATCCGCCAAGCCCCCTTGCTCGAAAAAGTCCGTTCTCCGGCCTAGACAGAGGCATTGACCAAAATGGCCACCCCGAAGAATACGGCAGCAATCACGACATATGGTGACCACGAGGTCATCACGCCCGAGAACAAGCTGCGCAAAGCAGTCTCGATCTCGCCCTACCAGCCCGGTGAAACCGATCCCGTGGCGCGCGCCGAAAAAGCACTGGCGGAGTTGTCGTCGGAATTCGAATCCTGGATGGAATCCGAATGCGACCGGCTCGACCATGCGCGGACGGCGGCCGGCAAAGACGGCTTTACCAAAGCCAACAAGGACGCTCTTTTTCACGCCGCCCACGACATCAAGGGCGAGGCCGCGACGTGCGGCTTCCCGCTGGTGGCCGCGGCCGCCGATAGTCTGTGCCGGTTGATCGAGTACACGCCCGATCCGAACCGGATTCCGATCAAGCTGGTCGATCAGCACGTCGACGCGGTGCGCGCGATCTTTCGCGAATATTCAAGGTCGAACGCGGAAGCTTTGGCCGCGATGCTGACGCACCGCCTGCGTGAAGTCACCGACGACTTCCTGATGTCGGAAAATCGCGACCGGCCGGACGTGCTGGAGCAGATCGCCGGGCCGTCGATTGCGCCGGAATAAGCAGGATAATTTGAAATATTGAAACGTTTGATGGCTGGGCTTGACCCGGCCATTTTCGTTTTACGCAACCATCCTGTGGTCGGCCACCATGTAATCATTGGCGACCAGATCGTCGCAGAACATGCGGGCTTCCTCGCGCGCGGCTTCGACCGAAAAGCGCCGCAACAGCGCCAGCAACGACGCCGTTTCCGGTCCGCGCTCGTGCGAACAACGCGACAGCACGCGCTCGACCATGCGGCGCTTGAGGCGAGCCACTCCGCCCTGCTCGCCGATCAGGATGCCCTCGCGCATGGCTGTGATGGCTTCGCGGAAAGCCGGATAGGCGACGTCGGGCAAACCGGCCTTGCTGTAGAGCGCGTGGAAACCGGAAATATTCTTGTCATGGATATAGCCGGTGACACGGTCGAGCGGTACGCCGGACAATTCCGCCAATGCCTCTTCGAACAGCACCACGTTGCCAGACAGAAGCGCGCGCAGGATCATGCCGCCGGTGAGCTGGCCGCTGGTGCGCAAGTGCTGCATCAGCGCCGCGACTTGTTCGTAAGGCGTCTCGGCGGCGAGCGCCAAGGTCGCCTTTTCGCAGGCCTCGCGGGCCGCGTATTCGGCGTGTTCCGGCCCTAGCCACTGCCGCGACGTGACAAAGCCGGCGAGCGTCTGCGACAATTTGCTGAGCAGCGCCTGGCGCGTCGGCATCGGCAGATCGTCACGCGCCGTCAGATTTTCGCGGATCGCAGCGAGATGGCCGAAGCGATCGACAATGCGGTCTACCGAGAACAGCGCGATATCGGCGTCGGGATTTTCCAGGAGCGTGAGGCAGGCTTCCGCCGAACCGACTTCGGAAATGGCGGCGGCAAGCGGGCGCGACAGCATGACGCGGCTGGCGATCGCCACCTGCGTATCCGACGTCCCGGTCGCGATCAGATCGACCATCTCGTCTTCAAGCAGCATCGGCGAGCGCGTCAGAATTGGATAGGCGACGTCGAGCTGATCGGCGGCGAGCGCATCGACTACAATCCGCGGCGCCTTCTGCGAGGAGGCAAAAACTTCGGACAACGCGCGCCGCACCAGAGGCGACGGATCGTCCAGCAGCATAATCATCGCGCCTTCGGCGGCGGCGAGATCGTCGGGCGATAGATCGGAATGGAGATAAGCGCGCGCGAGGGCGGAGGTTGCTTCGGCGCGCTCGCCGGGAGGCGCACTGCGGACCCATTGCAGGAACTGACGAACAATCATGACACTGACCAACGCTACGAAACCGGCCACCCATACTGATGGCGCACCACGAAGCTTACGCAGGCTCGCTTAACAAAGCGTTCACTATAGAAATTGAAGAGGTGTTAACGACGATGGGGCGCGGTGCCGGCGCTCAGGATGCGCCGAACAGCTTGCGGCCGTCGGTCGGCGTGTCGGTGAACAGGTCGAGCGGCCCGCCGCCCTGCCTCGCCGCCGAAGCCGCCGCTTGTGCTGTCGGTTGCCGCGCCTGGCTTTCGCTTTTGCCGCCGCCCCACAGACTGCTGACGGTCTGCGTCACAGCGTTGCGGGCGCGATCGGTGAACATCGCCTGGAACAGCGGCTTGGTGTCCGGCAAGGGCGGCAGATGATCGTTGGCATCGGCGAAGGCCTGCGTCACGCCGGCGGTGTCTGTCGCAGGCGCCTTCGCCAGGGTCTGCATCATGTCGTTTCGCCCGGATCCCGGCGCGAAATTCGCCGCGCGGGCCACTTCGAAGCGGCCCGACAAATTAGAATAGACATCGGCGGTGCTGCGTGGACTGCCGGAACGGTCGTAGAAGATGCTGGGATTGGCGGAGGCGGCGCGCGGAAACATCGCCGCCGCATTGGCCTGCGGTTGTGCCGAGGCCGCGCTGATGAGCTTGCTGGCGCCGTCGGAGCCGAGGAAATGCGCGATGTACAGTTCGCCCTCGGTCGGCTGCCGGCCGATGGCGTTGCTGAGCTGGTCGGCATTGTTGCGCGTGAAGGCTCCGGCCATCGCAGCGCTCGCGCCTGGATCGCTGCGCAACTGCATGATGGCGTTGCGCATTGCCGGATCGGCCACCTCGTAACGGCCGTCGGCCGTCTGTGAGATCGCGTCGGCATATTTGCCGTAGCCCGCGGCTGCGCCGCCGCCCTTCAACGTGCCAAGCCAGGTCTGCTCGATGAACTGGTAAAGCCCCTTGGCCGACGAGGTCGACGCCTGCGCCGCGGGGTTCAAGTTGGATTCGATCTTGGCCGTCGTCATCAGGTATTCGAAGCTGATGCCGCTCGATTTCGCGGCCTGCCGGATGGCCCCGGTAATCTGGGGCAC
This sequence comes from uncultured Hyphomicrobiales bacterium, assembly GCA_903891395.1. GTDB lineage: Bacteria > Pseudomonadota > Alphaproteobacteria > Rhizobiales > Xanthobacteraceae > Pseudolabrys. The sequence goes on from CAITEM010000436.1 coordinate 8,725, forward strand.
GACACTGGCAGTGGCGGTAGTGACGGCCATTGGGTTGCCCTTGGGCGGTATCGCGCGTTACACGAAGCACCGGCACGGCGGACCTACCGACCATGCTTAATTATGGTAAATGAAACGTTAACGACCATTCGGCGCGGAGGAAGACCATGAGCGAGACCATCCAGCGGCATAAGCGCGGCGGCCTCTATTTCGAGGATTTCGAGGTCGGCAAGCTTTACGAGCACCGCTACAGCCGCACCGTCACGCAGATGGACAACATGTTGTTCTCCAACATGACGCTCAACCCGCAGCCCCTGCATATCGACCGTCACTTCTGCGAGACCGAGACCGAGTGGGGCCAGCCGCTGATGAACTCGCTGTTCACCCTCGGCCTGATGAGCGGCATCCAGGTGTCCGACATGACGGTCGGCACCACGATCGCCAACCTCGGCATGACCGACGTGAAATTCCCCAACCCGCTGTTCGAGGGC
>CAITEM010000437.1 GCA_903891395.1 uncultured Hyphomicrobiales bacterium
CCCTTCGGTCCGCCGACTTTGTAATTCTTTCCGGTGGTGCGATAAATCATCAGGCCCGCCCGCGGATCGGCCAGCCCTTCGGCGCTGCGACCTTTGATCATGTCGAGCGCCGTGTGCTCCGCCATCGCGCTCGGGCCGTACCTCGCCGTGAGTTTCCGTTCGATATCGCTGGTGTCGATCCGTTTGTTGTCCGTCGCGAGATCGTAGATGCGCGCGGCGTAGCCTATCGCGCGACCGGCGGCGATTTTCGGATACGCGATGCCGTTCCGGTAGCCCTCAAGCTCCGCGCGCAGCCGCTTCTCATGGCCGGTCGGCGTCATACTGCGGCACACCGGGCACTCGACGACGTCCATGCCGCCACCGTCGCCGTAGAGCTTTGTTTCGCACACGACGCACTCAATGGGCATCAGATCACCTCAGGGCGAACATCCGCCGCCAATATGACTACGTGAGCGCCTTATGCGGCGTGGATATGCTCAGCTCGTGCCACGTCACTGCAGAGCGGCTGAATAGTCCGCCACCCTGCTGATGGTGCTTTGACCCATAGCAAACGGTGTTTCCGTTGCGGCAGGTCGAGTGATCGCCGGTGGCGACCCAGCTCTTCACTTCGTTCTCCATCGAGAGCCAAATCGCATCTTCGGCCGCTGCCCATTCGACCACGGCGGCGGCGATGTAGTCGGTGAGCCCGATGCATGGCATCAAGTTCAATCCCACCTTGTTCATCTCGTGGATCAGCTCTGCCACCTGCGCGCTCAGCCCGAACGCTTTCTTGCAGCTGTTGATGTTGACGCTGCCGGCCGCCTGCAGTGCCTTGACCGCTTCCGCACCAGTGGAGAACGCTTTCAAAAGATCGGGCATCAGCTTGGCAACCGCGGCGCCGGTCCCGCGCACATCCGTCTTGGCCTTATCCATGATGTACGTCTGATTGAGCAGGTTCGTGCTCATCAGCGGTCTGCCCTCTGCCTGGAGCGCGCCCATGCCTAGGCCGAGCGCTGCGGTGCCGGCGGCAACGCCGCCCTTGATCGCGTCCTTGGCGTAGGCGGAAATCTCCGTTGCGCCGCCGAGGAATGGCATGAAGAGCGAGCCGACATCGGTGATGGTGCTGACGACCGCGCCGAATTTTTCAGTCTTGTTGTTGCGTGTATACCAGTGACCGATGCGGCGGGTGGTGCGATTGAAATAGTTCGGACGATCGACCTGTTTCCACACCGCGTCGATCATCTCCAGTGCGCGCTTGTGCGCCATGTGCACTTCCGAAGGCGAGCCGGCACGGACTCGCGTGATCGTGCCGCGTTCGGCCTGCGAGTTGTAGCTCGAACCGTTGTCGGAGAGCACATGCATGCCGCCGACGATTGCGAGGCGTCCTTTTTCCATCGCCTCGATCAGCTTGTCGATATCAATCGCGCCGGATTCAACCGTCGGCGCGCCGACCGGAAGCGTCCACCCGGATTTTGCCCGATTCTTGGGTCGCATTGGCAGTGCGCCCGTCGGCGTGCGCGGCGCGTAGCAGAGATCTTCGACGTTCGCGCTGCACGCGCCTGCCGGATGTTCCATGAACCACATCTCGAGCCCGCGTCTAAACCCGGGCTCGTACGTCATCCATGTTTCGTTCATCTTCTTGTACTGCTTCAAAAAGAAGAGGTTGGTATCGATGCACGGCAGGACATAATTCCTGACCTTGTCGCCGTGGTGGATGAA
>CAITEM010000438.1 GCA_903891395.1 uncultured Hyphomicrobiales bacterium
CATGCCATTATCGCGGTCGACGATGGCCGGGATGCGGTTGTTCGGCGAAACTTTCAGGAATTCCGGCGCGAATTGTTCATCCTTGGAAATGTCGATGGCGTGCACGGTGTAGGGCAGGCCGATCTCTTCCAGCATGATGTTGGCCTTGCGGCCGTTCGGCGTGGTCCAGGTATACAGGTCGATCACGGTTGCTGTCCTTGCATTGCAATGAAAACGAGGAACATCGAGGCGGGGGCGGCGTTGTAGCGGAGTTCCCTTTAGCAGGAGGCGACCATGAAGCTCAATGTCCTTACCCTCGCGCTGGCGGCCACCGCCTTCGGCGCGATTGCCGCGAACGCCCAGACCACCGTGATCGAAGAACGTCGCGATCCGTCCGTGACGGTCGAGAGCCAGACGCCCACCACCTCGACGACCGTCAAGGAGCGCGGCGGTCTGCTTGGCACCGAAAGCAAGTCCACCACGACGACCACCGGCGCTGGTGTCACCGGCGATTGCACCAACAAGACCGTGCACAAAGAAGGCCTTACCGGCGAGAAGACCGTCAGCAAAACCAACTGCGACTGAAGCCGGTTGATGAGTACCGAACTGAAAAAGGCCGCGCGGTGCGCGACCTTTTTCAGCATGTGCAAGGCCTGGAACTATCGTCAGGCATGCGCGTTGTTGGGGCGAGCATTCACGGCGAATGCAGGAGGGTATCATGAAGTTCAAGATCATCACTTTGGCGTTGGCTGCGACCGCCTTCTCGTCTTTGGCCGCTTCCGCGCAGACCACAGTTATCGAAGAGCGCCGTCCCGGCGTCGTCATCGAGCAGCGTCAGACGCCGGTTGTCGTTGAGCAGGCGCCGTCCACGACCGTCACCACGCATGAGCGCGGCGGTTTCCTCGGTACCGAGTCGCGCACGACGACCACAACGACCGGCACTGGTCCGACCGGCGATTGCGCCACACGCACCGTGCACAAGGAAGATCTCGGCGGCGAGAAGACCGTCAGCCGCACCGACTGTCCGTAACGTTGCGTCTCGCGTGATTACGCGTTGCAGATGAATAGAAAAAGGCCGCCCGTGAGGGCGGCCTTTTTTGCTTCGCGTGTGAAGCGGCTTACGCCGCCTTCTTTTCCAGGTCGGCCTTCCACTGGCCGAGCGCGGCAAGGCCGTTCATCTTGGCGCGGTGCATGAAGGCGCGTTGGGCGGCGGCGACATTCTCCGATTTGCCGCCCCACGCCTTCTGCGGTGCCGCCTGAAGAGCGCGGCCGTAAGAGAACGTGAGCGCCCAGGGCAAACCGCCGATCTTGTTCATGGCGTCGAGATTGGCGGTGGCCTCTTCGTCGGTCTGGCCGCCGGACAGGAAAGCGATGCCCGGCACCGCGCCCGGCACGCAGTTCTTCAACACGTCCACGGTGCGCTGCGCGACCTCTTCGACGGTGGCGCGGGTCTTGGAGCCTTTGCCCGGCACGATCATGTTCGGCTTGAGCACGATGCCTTCGAGCGCGACCTTGGCGTAGAACAATTCCTGGAACGTCTCCTTGAGAATCCAGGTCGTGACCTTCTGGCAGGCGTCCATGTCGTGGTTGCCGTCCATCAGCACTTCCGGCTCGACGATCGGGACAATTTGCGCGGCCTGGCACAACGCCGCGTAGCGCGCCAATGCGTGGGCATTGGCGTGGATGCAATCGTAGCTCGGAATGCCGGGGCCGACATCGATCACCGCGCGCCACTTCGCGAAGCGGGCGCCTTGCTCGTAATATTTCGGCAGCCGGTCGGCGAGCTTGTCGAGACCGATGGTAATGACTTCGCCGGGGGAGTTCGGCAGCGGCTTGATGCCTTCGTCGACCTTGATGCCGGGCAACGCTCCGGCCTTCTTGATGATGTCGACCAGCGGCGTGCCGTCTTTGGCTTTTTGCCAGATCGTCTCGTCATAGAGGATGACGCCGGAGATGTTGTTCTTCATTGCCTCGGTGGTGCGGAACATCAGCTCGCGATAGTCGCGGCGATTGTCCTCGGTGTTCTCGGTCTTGATGGCGTCGAAACGCTTGCCGATCGTGCCGGTGGATTCGTCGGCGGCCAGGATGCCTTTGCCGGGCGCCACCATGGCTTTCGCCACTTTGTTCAGGTCATCGAGATTCATTGTCGTCTCCCCTCTAAAGCGTCATTCCGGGGCGGCCGAAGGCCAAGCCCGGAATCTAAATACAATAACACGCCTCTGGATTCCGGGTTCGCCGCTTTGCGGCGGCCTAGAATGACCGGAGGCTATTTAACGCGTAACACCTCGACGCCCGGCAAGGGCTTGCCCTCAAGCCATTCCAGGAAGGCGCCGCCGGCGGTCGAAACATACGTCAGGCGGTCGACGACGCCCGCGACGTTGAGCGCCGCCACCGTATCGCCGCCGCCGGCCACCGTCACCAGTTTGCCGGCCGCTGTGAGTTCCGCCGCGGCTTCCGCGACGGAAACCGTGCCGTTGTCGAACGGTTCCATCTCGAAGGCGCCGAACGGGCCGTTCCAGACCAGTGTCTTGGCCCGCGCCAGCACCGACACCACCTGCTCGACGCTTTTCGGGCCGATGTCCAGCATCATGTCGGCGTCGCCGATGTGATCGACGTCGACCACGCGCGACGGCGCGTTGGCCTCGAATTTCTGCGCCACCACGGCGTCGACCGGCAGCACGATTTCGCGCTTCTTGGTCTTGGCCTCATCCATGATCTTCTGCGCGGTGTCGAGCAGATCGCGTTCGACAAGACTTCTGCCGACCTGCTTGCCTTGCGCCATCAGGAAGGTGTTGGCCATGGCGCCGCCGATGATCAGGACGTCGACTTTGGCCAGCAGGTTGCTCAGCAGATCGAGCTTGGTGGAAATCTTGGCGCCGCCGACGATGGCCGCCAAAGGCCGCGCCGGCTTGTCGAGCACCTTCTCGAAGGCTTCGAGTTCGGCCTGCAGCGTGCGGCCGGCGAAAGCGGGCAGCACGTGGCTGAGGCCTTCGGTCGAGGCGTGAGCGCGATGCGATACGGAAAAAGCGTCGTTGACGAAAAGATCGCCGAGCTTGGCGAGTTGCGCGACGAAAGCCGGATCGTTCTTTTCCTCGCCCGGATAAAACCGCGTGTTCTCCAGGCAGAGGATGTCGCCGTTATGCATCGCCGCCACCGCACGCTCGGCCTTTTCGCCGATGCAGTCGTCGACGAACGCGATCGGCCGCTTGATGGTGTGGGCAAGTTCGGCTGCGACCGGTTTCAGCGAGTCTTTGTTATCGCGCCCCTTCGGCCGGCCGAAATGCGACAGCAGGATCACCTTGGCGCCCTTGTCGGCGAGTTCGGTGATCGACGGCGCGGCGCGTTCGATACG
>CAITEM010000439.1 GCA_903891395.1 uncultured Hyphomicrobiales bacterium
CGATCCTGATCCTGGCGCTGACGTCGAAAACGATGCAAGGCAGCGATATTTACGACGCCGCCGACAGCGTGATCGCGCAACGGCTGTCGCAGGTCGATGGCGTGGCCGACGTCACCGTCGCCGGCTCCGAGCAGCCCGCCATCCGCGTGCAGGTCGATCCGGCGCGCATTTCGTCGATGGGCGTCGCCATGGAAGACGTCCGCACCGCCATCGCTAATTCCAACGCGGTCGGACCGCTCGGCACCTTCGACGGCAGCAAACGCGGCGTCTCCATCGGCATCAATGACCAGCTTCGCAACCCCAGCGATTACGATCCGCTGGTGGTGAAATCAATCGACGGCGCCGTCATTCGCCTGTCGGCCGTGGCCTCGATCACGCCCAGCGTACGCAACAGCAAGTCGGCCGGCTGGTTCAACCGCGATCCGTCGGTCCTGCTGATTATCACCAAGCAGGGCGACGCCAACGTTATCGACACCGTCGATCGCATCTACACCCTGCTGCCCGAATTGCGGCAATGGATCCCGGCCGGCCTCGATATTTCGGTGCTGACCGACCGTACCCAGACCATCCGCGCCAGCGTGCACGACATGCAGCTCACTCTCGCCGCCACGGCGCTGCTGGTGATGCTGGTGGTGTTCCTGTTTCTGCGGCGCACCGCGGCCACGCTGGCCGCCGGCGTCACCGTGCCGCTCTCGCTCGCCGGCACCTGCGCATTGATGTGGCTCGCCGGATTCTCCATCGACAATCTGTCATTGATGGCGCTGGCGGTGTCGATCGGCTTCGTCGTCGACGACGCCATTGTGATGATCGAAAACGTGTTCCGCAATCTGGAAGCCGGTCACGGCCCGCTGCGCGCGGCGCTGATGGGCGCCAAGCAGATCGGCTTTACCGTGGTGTCGATCTCGATATCGCTGATTGCCGCCTTCATTCCGCTGCTGTTCATGGGCGGCATCGTCGGTCGCCTGTTCCGCGAATTCTCGGTGACGCTGGTTTTCGCCATCGCCGTCTCGACCGTGGTGTCGCTGTCGGTGACGCCGATGATCTGCGCCCATTTCGTCCGCGAGGGGCCGTCGCCCGATGCGACATGGCTCGACCGTCTTGTCGAGGCCGTGCTGCGCCGCTCGGTGTCGTTTTACGCCAGCAGCCTCGCGGTCGTGCTGCGGCATCGCGGGCTGACGCTGCTGGTCTTCGTCGCGACCATCGCGCTGACGGTCGGCCTTTATATCAAGACGCCGAAGGGCTATTTCCCGCAGGACGATACCGGCCTGATCTTCGGCGGCACGCGCGCCGCGCCCGATATTTCGTTCGAGGCGATGAAGGAGTTGCAGCAGCGCGTCACCGCTATTGTTCTGCAAGACCCGGCCGTGGCGGCCGTCGGTTCGTCGGTCGGCGCGTCGGGGTTCAATGCCTCGGTCAACAACGGCCGCCTGTTTATCAGCCTCAAGCCAGTGTCCGAGCGCGGCATCAGCGCCCAGCAGTTCATCAACCGGATGCGACCGAAGCTGCTCGATGTCGGTGGCATGCGGGTGTTCATGTTCCCGGCGCAGGATGTGCGCGCGGGCGGTCGGCAATCGAGTTCGCAGTATCAACTGACGGCGCAGACGGTCGGCGACCTGGGCGGTGGTGAGGCCGCGCTCGGCGAGCGGCTTGAGACTTACATACAAACTGCCGTTGTTGACCGAGCCGCTGAACACCGACCCCCCAACCGAGGAGCCGACGGCGGCAACCGCCGGATCGGCCTGGATGACCGCAGTCGCGCGCTGCTGCAGTTCGA
>CAITEM010000440.1 GCA_903891395.1 uncultured Hyphomicrobiales bacterium
GCTGATCGCAACGCCGGGCCGCCTGCTCGATCACTCCGAGCGCGGCCGCCTGTTGTTGTCCGGCGTCGAACTTCTCGTCATCGATGAAGCCGACCGCATGCTCGACATGGGCTTCATTCCCGACATCGAGCGCATCGGCAAACTGGTTCCGTTCACGCGCCAGACGCTGTTCTTCACGGCGACCATGCCGCCGGAAATCCAGCGTATCGCCGACAACTTCCTGCACAATCCGGTGCGTGTGGAAGTATCGAAACCGGCCACGGCCGCAACGACGATTACGCAGTTACAGGTCGCTACCGGCCGCGACCCCGCCGACAAGCGCGAGACCCTGCGCCGGCTGCTGCGCTCGGCCGATAATTTCAAGAACGCCATCATCTTCTGCAACCGCAAACGCGAAGTGGCGTTGCTCCACAAATCGCTACTGAGCCATAAGTTCAACGCCGTCGCCCTCCATGGCGACCTCGACCAGTCGGCGCGCACGGCGGCGCTGGAAGCCTTTCGCAGCGGCGAAGCCAAGCTTTTGATCGCGTCCGACGTCGCCGCCCGCGGCCTCGACATTCCAGCGGTCAGCCACGTTTTCAACTTCGACGTCCCCCATCATGCCGACGATTACGTCCATCGCATTGGCCGTACCGGCCGCGCCGGCCTGACCGGCACTGCCATCACGCTGGTGGCGCCGATGGACACCAAGTCGGTGGCCGCGATCGAGAAGCTCATGGGCATGCCAATCCCGACAATGAGCGGCGAAGCCGGACCGCGCGAGAGCCGGCCTGCACCGTCACAGGATCAATCGCTGCAGGCCGAACGCGCTCCGGCCGAGCACAACCAGGGCGAACGTCCGCATGGTGACAGTCATCGCGGCGAACGCCAGCACAACAGGCCGCCGCGTCAGCGGCACGAGCGTCACACCGAAAAGCAACCGGAGCGTCAGGCCGAACGGCCGCCGCAACCGCGGGCACACCAGCCCCGGCCGCCGCAAGCCGTTGCGAGCAAACCGGCCCCCCGGCCGCATCAGCCCGATCACGACGGTGATTCCGACGGCAGCCACTTACCGGCTTTCCTGCTCAGGCCGGTCACCGTTAAAATCTAAATACAATTTAAACGAGACAAAACACTACGTACCGTCAAAAAATTGCATAACCGGTAGTTCCATATTTACGCTCGGTTCATCTCCCTCAAATACCGTCCAAACGGGGACGCGGTGCGGCCAACCCGGCTGCGCGCTTGAAAGCCTACAGGCAGAATGCCTCAAGGAGGTTTTCCGATGACTGGGCACGCCGATGAGCATGAACGCACAATGGCGTTCTGCGAGATCGCGCTCGGCCAAATCAAGGCGCTGCGGCAACCGGCAACTCCGCGCAATTATGAGATTTGGTACGCGTACGCGACCGGCTATCAGCCGTCGCTCAATCAGAAGATCAACGAGACGCTGCAGCAAAGCGGCGGGCTGTCGGACGACGATCTCGACAGTATCTATGAAACCTATTTATCGCCAAGCCGCCTGACCGAACGCATCGACATGGTCGGTACGCAGGTGATGGGCGAGATCGAGCAGGTCATGGCGATGATCGACGCCGCCGCCGGCTCTGCCAACAGTTACACCGAGAGCCTCGCCGATATGAGCGCCAAACTCGGCAACTCGAAGGATCGCGAGGGGCTCCGCACCATCGTCGAAAGCCTCGTGCAGACCGCCAAGGAAATGGAGGTATCCAACCAGAAGCTGGAAGAGCGGCTGAACGCCTCCAAGCAGGAAATCGACGAGCTGCAGGTCAACCTCGAGGCGGTGCGCACCGAGAGCCTTACCGACCCTCTCACCCAGCTCGCCAACCGCAAATATTTCGACACCACGATCGAACAGGCCATCGAGGAAGCGCGCGCCGCCAACGAGCCGCTGTCGCTGCTGATGACCGACATCGACCATTTCAAGAATTTCAATGACAGCTTCGGCCATCTCACCGGCGACCAGGTACTTCGTCTGGTGGCGATGTCGGTGAAGCAGAACGTCAAAGGCCAGGACACCGCTTCACGCTACGGCGGCGAGGAATTCGCCGTCATTCTGCCGAACACGGTGCTGCGCTCGGCGATTACGGTCGCCGATCACATCCGCCGTGCGGTCATGACCAAGGAATTGATGAAGCGTTCGACCGGCGAGCACCTCGGCCGCGTCACCATCTCGGTCGGCGTCGCCACATGGCGCAAGAACGACACGGTGCAAAGCCTGATCGAGCGCACTGACGCCTGCCTCTATGCCGCCAAACGGCACGGCCGCAACCGCGTGATGTGCGAAACCGATCCTGAAGTCACACCGACTTCGGCGCAGGTCGCCTGACCTGCGCGGGCCGCGCTAGTGCGCCTCGGCGCCGTCGTCTTTCGCCGGCGTCAACTGCACCGACTCACCGCAGCCGCAGGCCGACGTCTGGTTCGGGTTGTTGAACACGAACTGCGCCGACAGCTTCTCGGTCTTGTAGTCCATTTCGGTGCCGAGCAGGAACAGCACGGCCTTCGGATCGACCAGGATCTTGACGCCCTTGTCCTCGACCACTTCGTCGAACGGCTTGACGCTGTCTGCGTATTCCATGGTGTATTCCATGCCGGCGCAGCCGCCGTTTTTCACGCCGACACGCACGCCCGCAACCGGCGTCGTCGCCCGCGCCATCACATCCTTGATGCGCAGTGCGGCCGCGTCGGTGAGCCGCATAACCTGAGGTCGGGGTCTTGCAGTGGCCATGATGTCCTCTGTCGCTCTATCTAAGCTCTATTTCGTCAAAAAGAAGTCACCACATATTGAGAACGAGACGGGCTTCATCCGACATCCGGCTCGGGTCCCACGGCGGGTCCCACACGACTTCCACCTTGGTTTCCTTGACGCCCGGCACGCTGGAAACCGCGTTCTCGATCATGATCGGCAGTTCCTGCGCCGACGGGCAATTGGGCGACGTCAGCGACATGTCGATCTTGACCGTGCGGTCGTCGGCGATATCGATCTTGTAGATCAGACCCAGCTCATAGACGTCGGCCGGGATTTCCGGGTCGAACACGGTCTTGATGCCGGCAATGATATCGTCGGTCATGCGGTTGAGTTCGGCCTGCGGCAAAGCCGAGGTACCGGTGATTTCGGCATTCGGCGGCGGCACATCCATCTGCACCTCGGAAGCCGGGGTCCCTACGGGAATGTCCTTGGTCTGGTCATCGCTCATGCGAAAAACTCCTGCGCCTTCACCAGCGACGCCGCCAGTATATCGACTTCGTCCTTGGTGTTGTACATCGCAAACGAGGCACGGCACGTCGCCGTGACGCCGAACCGCCCCAGCAGCGGCATCGCGCAGTGGGTTCCGGCGCGCACCGCGACGCCAGAGCGGTCGATGATGGTCGAGATGTCGTGTGGATGCGCGCCCTTGATCTCAAAAGACACGATAGGGCCCTTTTTCTTGGCCTTGCCGATGATGCGCAATGAATTGATCGCGCCGAGCTTTTCATGAGCGTACTTCAAAAGCGTCTCTTCATGGGCGCGAATGCGCGCCTTGCCGACTGAATTGACGTAGTCGATCGCCGCGCCGAGCCCGATCGCCTGCACAATGGCCGGCGTACCCGCCTCGAAACGGTGTGGCGGCTCGCCATAGGTGACGCGATCCTCGAACACTTCGCGGATCATCTCGCCGCCGCCCATATAAGGCTGCATCGCGGCAAGCAGATCGTATTTGCCGTACAGCACGCCGATGCCGGTCGGGCCGTAAAGCTTGTGGCCGGTGAAGGCATAGAAGTCGGCATCGAGGTCTTGCACGTCCACATCAAGGTGGACCGCGCCTTGCGCGCCATCGACCAGCACCGGAATGCCGCGCGCATGCGCGAGCTTGATGACCTCTTTCACTGGTACCGCGGTGCCGAGCGCTTTCGAAATCTGCGTGATCGCCTCAATCTTGGTGCGCGGCCCGAGCAGTTTTTCGAATTCGTCAATGAGGAAA
>CAITEM010000441.1 GCA_903891395.1 uncultured Hyphomicrobiales bacterium
CTGCGGCTTCAACCAAAGGCCGGCAAAGAGTCCGGCCGCGACCGCCACGAACAGCGCCAGGGGAATGGCAAAGCGAAGACGCAACTATTCGCTCCTACTCGGCCGCTGCCGGGTGTGTGCCCGCAGGGATTGTTTTGGCAGCCGGTGCGCCGACCCGCTGGCGGCGATCGCTTAAGGACAGCACGCCGCCCAGCGCCATGATCAGCGCGCCGAGCCAGATCCAGGGTTGCAGTGGATTGACGTAAAGCCGCACCACCCAGCGCGTGGCTTTGTCGACGACGGTTCCGGGCTGGCGGTCGGACTGACCTTCGGGCTCGCCGATCACCGCGTAGATGTCACCGACGCCGTTGGTGCGAATGGCGGCGTTGGTTGTGGTCTGGCGCTCGACCGGATACCAGCGCCGTTCCGGCGTCAGCTCGGCGATGACGGTGCCGTCGCTCTTGCGCGCTTCAAAATGTCCGCGGTCCGCGCTCCAGTTGGGGCCTTTGGCGGGCTCTTCGGAAACAAAGGCGATGGTGCGACCGGCAATAGTGGTTTCTTCGCCGGGAGCCATCAGAAGAATCTTTTCTTCCTTCCAGCCTTGGGAAACGGCGATGCCGAGAATGACGACGCCGAAGCCGCCGTGGGCCAGCACCATGCCAAACGTGGCGCGCGGCAATCCGGCGAGCCGGCTCAGGCTGTCGCCGAGCGGAATGCGGAACAGCCGGATGCGCTCGGCGATCTCGACGAACGCGCCGACGACCAGCCAGGTTCCGACCGCAAGCCCGAGCACCGCTGTCCACGGCCCGCCGTTGATTGCGAACGCGGCGATGGCCAAGATCAGCGCGATGGCGCCCGCGATCCAAAGATGTTTCAGCGCCGTCGGCAAATCGCCGCGCTTCCAGCCCATCAACGGAGCGACAGCGGCGGCAATGGCGACCGGCGTCATGATCGGCAGCACGGTTGAATTGAAATACGGCGGGCCGACCGAGACTTTCTCGCCGGTCAGCGCGTCGAGCAGCATCGGATAAAGCGTGCCCAAGACGACAGTTGCGCAGGCCGAGGTCAGCAGCAGGTTGTTCAGCACCAACGCGCCCTCGCGTGAGATCGGCGCGAACGCGCCCGAGCTTTCGAACGTGTGGGCACGGAACGCATAAAGCGTGAGCGCACCGCCGGTGGCGAGCGCCAGAATGCCGAGCACGAACACGCCGCGCGCGGGATCGTTGGCGAAGGCGTGGACCGAGGTCAGCACGCCCGAGCGCACCAGGAATGTTCCCATCAGCGACAACGTGAAGGTGAGGACGGCGAGCAGCACCGTCCACGATTTCAACGCATCGCGCTTTTCGACGACGATGGCGGAATGAAGGAGAGCCGTGCCCGCGAGCCACGGCATGATCGAGGCGTTCTCGACCGGATCCCAAAACCAGAACCCACCCCAGCCCAGCACGTAATAAGCCCACCAACTGCCCATTGCGATGCCGACGGTGAGCGCGCTCCAGGCGGCCAATGTCCACGGCCGCACCCAGCGCGCCCAGGCCGGATCGACGCGGCCTTCGATCATGGCGGCGACGGCGAAGGCGTAGACCACGGAAAAACCAACGTAGCCGAGATAAAGAAACGGCGGATGGAACGCGAGGCCGGGGTCCTGCAGCAGCGGGTTGAGCCCCTCGCCTTCGAGCGGCGGCGGAAACACGCGTAGAAACGGGTTGGAAGTGAAGAGAATGAACATCAGAAACGCGACGCCGACCAAGCCTTGCACCGAGAGCGCGCGCGCTTTCAATGCCGGCGGCAGACGTTTTCCGAACGCGGCCACCGAGGC
>CAITEM010000442.1 GCA_903891395.1 uncultured Hyphomicrobiales bacterium
ATTCCGGGGCGCGCGCCCGCGCGAACCCGGAATCCAGGACCACCCGAAACATGGATTCCGGGTTCGCGAGCCATAGCGCGTCGAAGACGCGCGTAAACGCGCTTATGGCTCGCGCCCCGGAATGACGGCAACTCCCGCGTGACCCGACCATGCTGACAATCCTGTTCGACGGCGTCGCCTACGGCATGTTGCTGTTCGTGCTGGCGTGCGGCCTGTCGGTCACGCTCGGGCTGATGAACCTGATCAATCTGGCGCACGGCGCCTTCGCCATGGCCGGCGGCTACGCCACCGTCGTGCTGGTCAATAATTTCGGCGTGCCGTTCTTTCTGTCGCTGCCGCTGGCATTCCTGGTCGCCGCCATGATCGGCCTGGTGATGGAGCGCGCCGTCTACGTCCACGTCTACCGCAAGCCGCATCTCGAACAGGTGCTGCTGACCATCGGTCTGGTGTTCATGGCGGTGGCCGGCACCGACTATGTGATGGGTTCGAGCCAGGTCTTCGCGCAGACGCCCGACGTGCTGCAGGGCCAGTTCCACGTGTTCGGCGTCGGCATCGGCCGCTACCGGCTGCTGATCATCGTGGTCTGCGGCGTGCTGGCAATCGGGCTGCAATATATTCTCACGCATACGCGCTTCGGCAGCCGCCTGCGCGCGGCGGTCGACGACCAGCGCGTGGCGCGCGGCCTCGGCATCAACGTCAACGGCATCTTCGCGCTGACCTTCGCGTTCGGCTCGGGCCTCGCCGGCCTCGGCGGCGCGCTCGGCACCGAAATCCTCGGCCTCGATCCGACCTTCCCGCTGAAATACATGATCTACTTCCTAATCGTGGTGACGGTCGGCGGCACCTCGACCATCACCGGGCCGTTTCTGGCGTCGCTGCTGCTCGGCATCGGCGACGTTGCCGGCAAATATTACGTGCCGAAGTTCGGCGCCTTCGTCATCTACACCATCATGATCGTGGTGCTGATCTGGCGGCCGAACGGCCTGTTCTCCCGTTCGGCGGCGAAGTGAGTGCCATGGCCTCCTCTCTGCTTACCCGCGTCACCAACGACATGCTGGGCCGCGCGCGCTGGCAACCGCTGGAGATCATTTTCTGGGCGGGCGCCTTCGCCGCGATCTGGCTGCTGCCGACCCGCCACCTGATCATGACCGAGATCGCCTGGCTCGGCCTGTTCGCGCTGTCGCTCGACCTGATCGTCGGCTACGCCGGCATCATCTCGCTCGGCCACGCCGCGTTTTTCGGCGTCGGCGCCTATGCCGCGGCGCTTTTGGCGAAGTACGAACTCATCAACGAGCCGGTGCTGGCGCTGATCGTCGCCGGATTCGCGGCGATGGCGGTGGGTTTCGTCACCAGTTTCCTGGCACTGCGCGGCACCGATCTGACGCGGCTGATGGTGTCGCTCGGCGTCGCCTTGATGCTGCGCGAACTCGCCAACCAGTTCGGAGAATTGACCGGCGGCGCCGACGGTTTGCAGGGCGTCACCATGGCGCCGGTGCTCGGCCGCTTCCGCTTCGACATGTTCGGGCACACCGGCTACATCTACAGCCTGATCGTGCTGTTCATTCTGTTCCTGCTGGCG
>CAITEM010000443.1 GCA_903891395.1 uncultured Hyphomicrobiales bacterium
CTAAGCATGGCGAAGAAGATCTCGCGGTAGCGCGCCAGCAGAAAACCGATGCCGGCGGCAACGAGGCCTGCGCCGACGCCGCCGAGCAGCACCAAGGCGAACGCGTCGGTGAAGCCAGTCCAGCGCCCGGTCAGCGCGACGGCATAGGCGCCGATGCAATAATAAAGCGCCTGCCCGAACGACACCAGGCCGGCGCGCCACAGCACCACGAGGCCGAGCACCACCAGCGCGTTGGCGAAGGCGATGGTGGCGAGCGACACCATCCAGTCCGGCAAAAATGGCGCGGCGGCGGCCGCCGCCACCAGCAGCAGGCCGCCCGTCCATTGTGCGCCGGCCTGCATGTCAGATCTTTCTCGGCTGGGCGCGCACAAACAGGCCGTAAGGCCGCGCCACCAGCACCAACGCCATCACGCCGTAGATGACAAAGAGTTCGATCTGCGGCACCAGATGCACGGCGGCGGCGCGGCAGATGCCGACGATCAGCGCACCGATTAGCGCGCCCTCGATGGAGCCCATGCCGCCAATCGCAACCACGGCGAAGGCCAGCACGATGACCTCGACGCCGATGCCGAGTGTGACCGAAATCTTCGGCGCCATCACCGCGCCGCCGAGCGCGCCGAGCATGGCGCCGATGACGAAGGTCACGGTGTAGACCAGCGTGACATTGATGCCGAAGGCGGCGGCGGTTTCGCGGTCGTAGATGACGGTGGTGAGCAGCCGGCCGTAGCGCGTGTATTTCAACGACCAGTAGGCGAGCGCCGCGATGGCGGCGGCGATGCCCACCAAGATGATGTCGTAGTTCGACAGCACCAGATCGCCGATCTCGATATTGCCGGCGGCGACCATCGGCTGATAGGCGGCATAAGACTGCGTACCCCAAACGAGGCCGATGACGTCTTCGAGGATGAGAAACGTGGCGTAAGTGACGAGGACGATGACGACCTCGTCCTTGCCATAAACCAGCCGCAGCAGGCCGCGCTCGAGGACGATACCCATGACGAGGCCGATCGCCATGGCGAAGCCGAGCATGAACAGGAAGCCGAGCGCGGCCGGCCATTCGCCATTGCTGGCGATGCCGATGGCGGTGGCCGCGCCGTAAGCACCGAAGGCGTAGAACGAGCCGTGCGTAACGTTCAGTATTTTCATGACGCCGAAAATCAGCGTCAGGCCGACGGCGACGATGAACAGGTACGCCGCGTAGACGAGGCCGTCGGTCAATATGGCGGCGGTGGTCAGCATGTTCAAAAAACAATCCACGTTTCGCGACGTCGCCAAAATCCCGTTCGCCCCCGCGCAAGCGGGGACCCAGGGGCTACAGATTCGATTTCGCCATCGCAGCCCTGGATTCCCGTTTGCGCGGGAATGAACGGATTTTGGTTCGAGCGGTGTCGCATCCCTCCCCGCGCGTTACGGGGAAGACGTCTCAGCACTTCGCGCCCTTCATGCCGTCGGCGATCCACTTGTCGGCGTCGATGCCCGGCGGCGGGTTCACGCATTCGGCGGGGAAGCGCATGATATCGACGATCTCGGGTTCTTTCTTGGTCTTGTTGAACCGGTAGGTGCCGTAGGCCGTCTCGGTCACGCCCTGGTGGCCGTCGGCGAGCGACATCGCCACCTTGCCGGCGGGGCCTTCGAACTCGAGACCCTTGAAGCCGGCAGCGATATCATCGACCGACGGCTTGGCGCCGCCTTTGGCCGCCTTCTCATACGCCAGCTTGAGGCCGAGGATCGACTGCGCCATCTGGTAGGCCGGATAGGTCGGCGGGATGTTGTAGCGGTCGGTGAAGATCTTCTGGAACCACTTGTTGATCTCGCTATCGCGGGCCAGTGGGCCGTTGGCGCCCCGGCCGCCGATGATGGTGCCATCCGGCATCTTGTCGCGCAGACGCCAGATTGCCGCCTCGCCGGTGGTCAAGATCATGGTCATGCGCTTGTCGAGACCGCGCGCCTGCTCCTGGTAGATGAAGCTTTCCAGATCGCCGTCGTAGAAGCTGGAGTGCAGCGCCTGCGACTTCGAGGTCAGCAGCGTCGAGACTTCGGCGCCGTATTCGCCGGCGAACAGTTTCGGGAACAGCACCTTGTCGGCTTCCGCCTTCGGCGCCAGCACTTTCATGGCGCCGACGAAGTCGCGCCAGGAATCCTGACCCCAGGCGTAATTCTGGTTGATGCCGGAATAACTGGTGACGCCCTTTTTCTTGGCGAGCAGATAGCGCGCGGCGCCGACATTATCCATCGTGGCGTGCGGGCTGACACGGAACACGTAAGAGCGCGCCTTCTCTTCGAAGATGCGCGGCGTGCCGCAGTCGTACAGCACGGTCAGCGCCTTGAGCTCTTCGGCGACCGGGGTCACGGCGAGACAGTTGCCCGACGAAATGTAGCCGACCACGGCGTCGACCTGATCGCGCTGCACGAGATTGCGGAAGTCTGTGACGACGTTGGCGGCGGAGCCGGCTTCGTCGACATATTTTGCTTCGAGCTTGGCGCCGCCGAAGCCGACTTTGTCGAAGGGCGCCGGCGCCTTGCCGCTGTTGAGCGCCTCGAGAATGATTTCGGCGCCGTTGCGGCCGGGAATGCCGAACGGCGACGCCGCCGGTCCGGACAGAAACGACACGATGCCCAGCTTGATTGGTGCCGCGGCGGGCGCGGGTGTCTGCGCGTGTGCCGGTGCGGCGAGCGCGACGGCGGCGAGACCCGCAAGGGTCCGACAAGACGCAGTAATGCCTTTGAACATTCCGACTTCCTCCCCTGAACGTGCCCGTTTTGGGCTTTATCTATTGCCGCCAAGCAAACGCGATCCGCGAACAAGTTTCAACCGCTATTTCCTTATTGATGCAGGCCCGCTCACATGGTCGTATCGGCCCATGAAAAAGCGAGACGTCATTGACGGCACAGGCTTGGCGGCGCGGCTGGCGATCCGCAACGGCGCGCATCGCGGATCGACCTCCGGCATGGCGCCCGGCTATGTCCAGGGCAACCTCGCGATCCTGCCCAAAGCTTTGGCAGACGACTTCATGCGCTTCTGCCAGCTCAACCCGAAGCCCTGCCCGCTGATCGGCGTGTCGGCGCCGGGCGACTGGCGCGTGCCGGAACTGGGCGCCGACCTCGACATCCGCACCGACATCCCGCGCTATCGGGTCTGGCAGAACGGCGAACTGATCGCAGAGCCGGAAGACGTGCGGGAGTTCTGGCGCGACGATCTGGTGAGCTTCGTCATCGGCTGCTCATTCTCGTTTGAAGAAGCGCTGATGGCCGACGGCATCGAGATGCGGCATATCGTCTTGAACAGAACCGTGCCGATGTTCCGCACCTCGGTGCAAACCAAACCGGCCGGGCCGTTTCACGGGCCGATGGTGACCTCAATGCGGCCGATGACGCCAGCCAATGCCATCCGCGCGGTGCAGATCACGACACGGTTTCCCTCGGTGCACGGCGCGCCGGTGCATCTCGGCAAACCGGAGATGATCGGCGTCAAGGACATCATGAAACCGGACTACGGCGACAGCGTCCCGATCGGCGACGACGAGATCCCGGTGTTCTGGGCCTGCGGCGTGACGCCGCAATCGGTGATCGCGACGGCCAAGCCGGCGTTCTGCATCACGCATTATCCCGGCACGATGCTGGTGACGGACCGCAAGAACACCGAGTTCGCGATCATGTAAAACGGACTCCGCGCGGACTTATCGGTATACAGCCGGCAAAACAGGCTGAAATCTTTTTGGGGACGAGACATGTACGAACGCATCCGGCGAACCACTTTTGTCATGGCCATACTGGCGCTGGCGGCGCTTGCGGCGGCACCGTCGCGGGCCACCGAGAACGTCGCTCCCGGCAACTACGCCGAACTGCCCGGCGTGAAATTGTGGTTCACCGACAGCGGCGGCGCCGGCACGCCGATCGTGCTGCTGCACGCCAACACCGGCACCAGCGCCGTGTGGCAGAGCCAGATCGAAGCCTTCGCGCTGGCCGGCTACCGCGTCATCGCCTTCGACCGCCGGGGCTGGGGCAAGAGCCTCGCCAATGCCGCGACCGGCCCGCAGCCCGGCAGCATCGCCGGCGATCTCGATGCGCTGGCGGATCATCTCAAGCTCGAGAAGTTTCACCTGCTCGGCGTCGCCGGTGGCGGCTTTGCCGCGCTGGATTACGCGGCGTGGCGACCGGCACGCATCCAGAGCCTGGTGATCGGCGCCAGCACCGGACAAATCTCGGACAAGGAAGTCGACGACTTCATCAACCGCATCGAAATTCCCGAGATCAGGAAACAGCCCGCGCTTTATCGCGAGGTCGGGCCGTCCTATCGCGGCGCCCATCCGGAAGGCACCAAGCTGTGGAGCGAGATCGACGAGCACTCGCAGCAAAAGGGCTCACCCAATCAGCCGCTGCACACGCCGAACACCTTCGCCAAGATCGAGACCATCACCGCGCCGACGCTCATCATCGCGGCGGACGCCGACCTCCTGGCGCCGCCGGCGCTGATGCGCGTCTGGGCCGTGCACATGAAGAACTACGAATGGGCGTCGGTGCCGGACGCCGGCCACGCCATTACCTGGGAGCAGCCCGACGTGTTCAACGAGAAGGTGCTCGCCTTCCTCAAGCGGCACTGAGGGCTGTTACCAGCGGCGATAATAGCGCGGCGGCCCATAATAGGGATCGACATAGACCGGCGCCGGCTGCTCGTAGACGACCACGGGCGGCGGTGGCGGCGCGGCGATGACGTTACCGCTCGCCGCCATGCACTGTGCATAGACATTGTCATAGCGCGCCTGTAGCGAGCCGCCCGCCTGGTTGGCCTGGTTCGAGCCGACCACGCCGCCGGCGACGAGACCGGTACCGGCGCCAATGGCAGCACCCGCGCCCACATTGCCCGACATCGAGCCGATCGCGGCGCCCGCGAGCGCACCGAGACCGGTGCCGACGGCGGCGCTGGTGACGGCGGCATCATTGGCGGCCTGACCGGGCGACTGGTTGCCGATCGCCGCCTGCGCCGACCCCTGACAGGCGGCGTCTTCACGCTGGAAGGTGGCGTAGGGTTTGCCCTTGCCGGGCAGGACCGACACCGACGGCTGCGCCGGCCCGGTCGCGGCGCAACCGCCCACGGCCAGACAAAACGCGCCCAACGACAGAATACTCAAGGATTTACGCATCATAGGATTTCCCCTCACGCCCGGCGCCGATCTATCGGGGCGCTTGGGGCAAAATAGTGGCAATGATGGTATAATGCCGGATTAACGGCTGTTACGCCGCATCCCGCGCCGCGTTCTTGTCGAGCAGACCGGCATCGATCAAAGCCTGGCGGATGCGCGCGATTTCGGCGCGTTCGATCTTGACCAGCGGCGGACGGACCACCGCGCGGGGCAACTTGCCGAGCAGCACCAGCGCTTCCTTCATGCGGTTGTGCATGTCGACGAAGGGATCGGCGTAGAACACGTGCGCCATCGGGTCGATGCGGTCGTTGAGCCGCTTGGCCTCGGCCAGATCGTTGCCCTGCACGGCGCGGAAGAGCTGCGCCTGCAAATCGGCGATGACGCTGCCGGAGCCGGACAGCAGACCGTTGCAGCCGAGCACGAGCGACGAGAACAGCCAGGCGCTGTGCGTCGACAGCACGTTCACCGGGCGCGCCAGATTCTGCAGCGTGCGCACATGCCATTCATGATGCGGCACATTGCCGATCCAGTCCTTGATGGCGCGGATGGTGGGGATTTCCTCGCACAGCTTCAGCAGCGTGTCCTTGGGGTAGCCCTGGCCGGTCGAGAGCGCATACTGAAAGATGATGATCGGCAGATCGGTGGCGTCGGCGATGCGCTTGAAGTGCGCCAGCGCCATGCCTGCGTTCTGCCCCATCGTGAACGGCGCCGGCGGAAACACCAGCAACGCCGACGCGCCGCCCTGCGCCGCCATCTTGGCGATGCGCGCCGCCTCGACGCTGCCGTCAGCCCAGACGCCATTGACGATCGGAAGCTTGCCGCCGATTTCGTCCTGAGCGATGTCGAGCACGCGGCGCTGCTCCTCGAAGGTGCAGGACGCCACTTCGGTGGAGTGCGCGTTGATGGTCAGCGCCGACAGGCCTTCGACCGACGCCACGTCGCGCAGATGCTTGCGGAAGCTCGCCTCATCGATCGACAAGTCGTTCTCGAACGGCAGCAGCACCGCGGGAATGACGCCGTGCGGAACGTAATTCGGATGACGTGGCATGCTTGCTCTCCTCCGTAAGATTATTATTCCGCGGCGCTGGCCCGCGGTTCGCTGTCGCCAGTGTAGCCGAATTCCGCCGACAGCCGCTCGGCCGCGGCACGCACCGCGCGGGTGTGCTTCTGCAACACCTCGTGCGACACACGCCACACCGGACCCGACAGGCCGATGGCGCCGATAATCTGGGCGCTGAAATCACGCACCGGCAAGGCGACGCAGCGCAACTCGATGTCGTATTCGCCGTCGTCGGTCGCGAGGCCCGCCTTGCGCACGCCGTCGATCTCGCGGCGCAGTTTATCGGCGCTGACGATCGATTTCGGCGTATTGGCCTTCAACTCGGCGCGGTCCAGAAAGCGGTCGAACTGTTCGGGTGTCAGCGACGATAACATGATCTTGCCGATGGCCGTGCAATGCGGCGGACGAATGCCGCCGACGCGGTCGCTGAGCTGGAAGGCACCCTGCCCGCTATTGCGCGCCAGCACGACGACGGCGTCGCCCGAACGCACCGCGAACTGCGTGCCCTCGCCGGTCTCGCGAGACAGCGCCTCAAGCACCGGCGTGGCGAGACTGGTCATCTCGACTTCGTCGAGCGCGCTCGCCGCCAACGCAAACAACGGGCGGCCGATACGATAGCGCTTGGTGTCCTTCAATTGCCGCACATAGCCGAGCGACACCATGGTCTTGACCAGATGGAACGTCGTGCTGTTGTGCAGGCCGACGCGTTTGCTCAATTCGGCGAGGCCGATGCCGTCGCGGTGGCGCGCGATCTCTTCCATGATGCCGAAGGCGCGGCCGAGCGACTGCACGCCGGCGCGCTGGCCTTCGCTCGCCGGCTCGACGGCGGTGCCGCTGCGCGCCCGGGCGGTCGACAATTTGCTTCGCGGACGGGGCATGGGCTCAAACCGGCTTGACGTCGTCGGTGACCGGTGAGGTCACCACCAGGAACACCAGATCGACCAGGCCGGTGTTGCTGATGGCGTGCTCGATGCCGGGCGGCAGGAAGATGAAGTCGTGCTTGCGCACGACGTGGTCCTTGCCGTCGACGTGCATCAGCCCCTCGCCGTCGATGACGTGATAAACCTGCTCCTGCACTTTATGGCTGTGCTTCTCGACATAGGCCTTGGGCTGGTACATCGAGATCCGGTAATCGACATGGTGGGAGCCGGCGGTATCGGGCATCACCAGCGGCTTCGACA
>CAITEM010000444.1 GCA_903891395.1 uncultured Hyphomicrobiales bacterium
AAATGCCGATGACCGACCTGCTCAACGCCTCGGTCAACCAGACGCTGTCGCGCTCGGTCATCACCCACGTCACGGTCAGCCTTGCGTTGCTGGCGCTGTTGCTGTTCGGCGGCCAGGCGATCCACTCGTTCACCGCCACCATGATGTTCGGCGTTGTGCTGGTCGGCACCTATACGTCGGTGTTCATCGCGTCGCCGATCCTGATCTATCTCGGCGTCGGCACCGGCCGCGACGCGATATCGAAGTCCGACAAATAAAAATGGCCGACGGGCTGACAGCCGACAGCCCGCATCTGCCGACGCCGGCGCAGATCGAAGCTTATGGCAATGGCGGCTTCCGCTTCGGCGGCATGTCGCACCGCGGTTCTTTGATATGCCTGCCGGACGGCATCTGGGCCTGGCCGGTCGCCACCGTCAAAGAGATCACGCTGGGAACGCTTGAGCCGGCGCTGGCACGGGGCGACAAGCTGGACGTGTTTCTGATCGGCGTCGGGCGCGATCCCTGGCCACTGCCGGAACGGCTGCGGACCCGGTTCCGCGACCTGGGCATTTCGGTCGATACCATGGCGACCGGCGCGGCGGTCAGTACCTACAATATCCTTTTGGCCGAAGACCGCCGCGTCGGCGCGGCCTTTATCGCCGTCGGCTGACGGCTGCGCTATAACGATTCATGCCCAGCCATTCCGACTATTGCGCCGAACTGGTGCGCGACGCCGACCGGGACCGCTATCTCGCGGCGCTGTTCGCGCCGGCGCAGCACCGTGATGCGCTGTTTGCGCTCTATGCCTTCAACATCGAAATTGCGCGGGTGCGCGACAAGGCGCGCGAGCCGATGCCCGGCGAAATCCGGTTGCAGTGGTGGCGCGAGATGCTGGCAGGCGAGCGCGCAGCCGAGGCTGCGGCCAATCCGGTTGCCGCGGCACTGACGGAAACGCTGCGGCGTTACGGCTTCGTCGCGGCGCCGCTGCTCGAATTGATCGACGCCCATACCTTCGATCTCTACGACGAGCCGATGGCGACCGTCGGCGAACTGGAATTGTACGGCATCCAGACGCAGGCGCCGTTGTTCGCGATGGCGGCCGGCATTCTCGCGGAGGGCGCGGCGTTGCCGGAGACGTTCACGCTGGATGCCAGCGTGGCGATGGCGCTTGCCAAAATTCTCACCGACCTGGCCCGCAACGCTTCGCGGCGCCAGCTTTATATCCCGCTCGATATCGTCGACCGCCACCGCGTCGATCGCGAGGATATCTTTGCCGGGCAGGCGACCGCGCCTGTGCGCGGCGCGCTGGCCGAGATGCGCGCACTGACGCGCCACCATCTGGCGAAGGCGAAAGACACACTGTTTGCCGCGCCGCCGCAGGTGCTGCCGGCGTTTCTGCCGCTCGCGCTGATCGAGCCGACGTTGCGCCGCATGGACCGCGACGATGATGAGCCGTTCAAGTTTGAACCTTTGGCGGCTTGGCGCCGCCAGTGGCTGATCTGGCGCGCGGCGCGCAACCCGGCCCGTATCTTCGCGGTGTGATGTCTATTCCGCGGCGGCGGCCGGCTGCTGGCCGCCGATCCAGCGCGCCAGATCGTCGAGCGCCCGCTCGCTCATGGCGGATTTGCGCGCCATGTTCTTGGCCGAGCCGCGGCCGTACTTCCGGCCGTCTTTGTCGTAGACGACCTTTTCGGTGAACGGCGGGAACAGCCCGAAATTGACGTTCATCGGCTGAAACGACGACGGTCCGGCGTCGATGGCCTCGATGTGGCCGCCGGTGATATGCGCGAGTAGCGCGCCATGCGCGGTGGTCGGCGGCGGCGGCGCGAAGACGTCACCGCGCCGTTCGGCGGCGGCAAAGCGGCCGGTGAGCAGGCCGATGGACGCCGATTCAACGTAGCCTTCGCAGCCGGTGATCGGGCCGGCGAAGCGCCAGCGCAAATTGGCCTTCAGGCGCAACGTGCCGTCGAGCAGTTTCGGCGAATTCAGGAACGTATTGCGATGCAGGCCGCCAAGGCGGGCGAATTCCGCGTTCTGCAGGCCCGGGATGGCGCGGAACACTTTCGCCTGGTCGCCGTGCTTCAACTTAGTCTGGAAGCCGACCATGTTGAACAGCGTCCCGAGCTTGTTGTCCTGCCGCAATTGCACGACGGCGTAAGGCTTGGCGTCGGGCGCACGCGGATTGGTCAGGCCGAACGGCTTCATCGGACCGTGGCGCAGCGTCTCGCGGCCGCGCTCGGCCATTACTTCGATGGGAAGACAGCCGTTGAAATAGGGCGTCGAGGCTTCCCATTCATGAAACGACGTCTTGTCGCCGGCGATTAGCGC
>CAITEM010000445.1 GCA_903891395.1 uncultured Hyphomicrobiales bacterium
CCAGCTCCATCGTGCCGCCCGACAGAGTCTTGAGATTTGCGTTCATGCGGTCGGCCGCGGATTGAAATGAGCTGGTCGGCGGGGCGACGTGTGCGAGCTTCAGCTTGATTTGCTGCGCGAGGGCCGCGGACTGCGAGAGGCACAGGGCAAGAAGGCCGGCGGCGGCGCCGCGCGCGAAAGAAACCATGTCCCGCTCCCCTATTGCCGGCTGCAGCAGCGCGGCTCTATGATTATTGGTAACGATTGTTATCGATGATCCAGCACCGGTCAAGCCGC
Organism: uncultured Hyphomicrobiales bacterium; assembly: GCA_903891395.1. Lineage (GTDB taxonomy): Bacteria > Pseudomonadota > Alphaproteobacteria > Rhizobiales > Xanthobacteraceae > Pseudolabrys. The sequence continues at coordinate 277 of CAITEM010000445.1, forward strand.
CACCCAGGGAGAAACGCCTGTGACCAAGACCCGAATCGAATCGCGCGCGCCTGCGATCGCCAAGCGCGGTTCGGCGGTCGGAGTCTACGACATGACGACCGTTCCATGGACCGATGCCGGCAAGAAGGGAATCAGCCAGAAGATCGTGCGTGTCGATCACGCCAAGGGCCGCTATCTCGGCTTGGTCGGCTTCGCAGCGCTGACACGGAGCGGCCTGCACCAACATCTTGGCACGGCGACCAGCTTCTTCCTCGAAGGCTCGCTTTCCGACTATGCCGGCACGGCGGTGAGGGGACAGGTTGGCGTCAATCTCGCGGGCGCGACGCACGACGCCGTGGCCTACGAGAGCTGCTTGCTTTGCGCGCGCCTGGAAGCGCCGGTCATCTATCCGGCGGGGGATGGGCCCGTGCACCGGCTGCATGCCGGCGCGACGCATGGCGAGATCGTCAATGCGTCTCCCGAAGCGATGCCCGACATCAACGTCACGGTTGAAGCACTGCCGTTATCATCGACGACGCTCGCCGGCGTCGGCCGCCGCATGATCTTCGATTACAGCGCGACCGCGGACAACCGCCGCCTGACCCAGCTCCAGCTTTTGCCCGGCACCTCGGTACCCGTTCATCGCACAACCGATCTGGTCGAATGGTTCGTCTATGGCGGAGACGTGCGGGTTGGTGACGCTACGGCGCTCGCCGGCAGTTTCGTCGTCATCGAGCCAGACACCGAAGTGACGGTGTCGAGCCGCTACGGCGCCCTTCTGATCGCCTGGGCCGAAGGCCGCATCGCCTGGTCCGACGGGGCGCCACGGGCTGACCTCTACGGTTTTTGACGCTCATTCATCGGGCAACTCCCGGGCCCGCTCGACCAGGCGCTCCAACAGCCGCTGGAAGAGGACGCGCTCGGCGGAGCTGAAACCCTCGAACAGCGCGGCTTCACGCGCGCCGCCCTTGGGCGCGATCGCGAGGAAGACGCGCTTACCCGGCGACGTAAGTGCCAGCACCGAGCGGCGCCGGTCGTCGATGGCTCTCTTGCGATCGACATAGCCGTGGCGGATCATCGAGGCGAGTGAACGGCTAACGCTCATCTTGTCCAAACCCGACAATCGCGCGACTTCATTCGCCGAGGCGCCGGCTGCACTCGCGAGCGTCACCATGACGCGCCATTCAGTGAGATTGAGGTGGTATTTGCGAGAATAGCGTCGGGCGAAAGGGCGCGCGGTCAGGTTGACCACCAGCACCATGCGGAAGAACAGCGATCGATCGATGGGCAACGGATTGCGGGCAGGCATTACGTGCTGAGGTCTCCCGGGTACGCGTTGTGTAGCCGCCTCTACGGTCCGATGACAAGGGTGGCCGCGGCTTGACCAGGCGTACTGCCAAAGCAACGATGGCCGCGGCCTCGCGA
>CAITEM010000446.1 GCA_903891395.1 uncultured Hyphomicrobiales bacterium
CTTCCGCGACGAGGTCGGCCGCGTGCTGCTGGTGCGCAAGCGCGGCACGACGGCCTTCATGCAGCCGGGCGGTAAGCGTGACGTCGGCGAGAGCGACGTCGCGGCGCTGTCGCGTGAGATCGTCGAGGAACTGGGATGCCGGGTGACTGCAAACAGTGTGCGGCCGCTCGGCGTGTTTGAAGCGCCGGCGGCGAACGAGCCGGGCTTTCGCGTACAGGCGGCGGTCTACGCGGTCGATGTCATAGGCGATATCGAGCCCAAGGCCGAGATCGACGAGATGGTCTGGGTCGATCCACGCGCGCTGCCCGCGCTCGACTACGCGCCGTTGACGCGCGACCATGTGCTACCGCTGGCGCTGTAGCGCGTTAGTGCATGCCGCACGCAGCGACAATTTCCTGCACGCGCTGAAGTGAAATGCCTTCGCGCTGTTCGACCGCAAGGGGGTGATCGGTCGGCTCAAGGTGAATGAAGGGTCGCGTGCCGTGATTTCTCAAATACAGATTTGCCTTGAGTGCGAATGTGTTCGGGTAGATCTTGAGATTGTTCGACAGCCAACCGAAGAACGGCGGTTCATTGTCGCGGATGTCGGTCTCCCAGAGGTCTACGATACGTCTGAAGGATTTTTCCGAGACAGAAACCCAGGCCAGCCATCTGAATACTTCGGCGTGGCCAACGAGCGGAATTTCGATGCAGCCGAGCACGAAAAAATGCCGGCTGTCGATAATACAAGTGTCGCTGCTGATTTCCGCGCGGCTTTCGCGCTCGTCGTCGGACAACCCGAGCCAGGGGTCGGGACTATCATGTCCCATGGCGAGCGGGAGCTCGTTGTGCTGTTTACCGCAACAGTGGCACGTCCACGAGTAATGCATTAGACACCAATGCACTGCCGAGTGGCATTGCCGCGAGATTATCGCATGCGGCGGGATTCAGATAGAGATTTTCGGGACCTTTATGACGGGCGCAAATTCCCTCGACGGCGCTATCTCCGACGGCAAACACGTCCAGTACGTCCGCGTCTATTATGAGGATACGGATTTCTCCGGCGTGGTCTATCACGCCAGCTATCTGCGTTTCATGGAGCGGGGCCGCACCAATTATCTGCGGCTCATCGGCGCCGATCACCGTGCGCTGTTCGAGCAGGCCGCGGCGGAAGCGCCTGGCTTTGCTTTCGTCGTGCGCCACATGGACATCGCGTTCCGCAAGCCGTCGCACATGGACGACGTGCTCACCATTACGACGGCGCCTGAAGAGGTAAAGGGCGCCTCGATCACGTTGCATCAGCGTGTCACGCGTGGTGACGATCTGATCGTCGAGGCTCATGTTCAGGTCGCCTTCGTCTCTGGCGGCCGTGCCAAGCCGATCCCGAAGCCGCTGCGCATTGCGATGAAGGCCGATCAGGAATCGGGTGGAGCAGACTGAACTCGATCCGTATATGAGCGCCATGAACGATACGAACTTCGCCATCTTCGACACGGCCATCGGCTCCTGCGGCATTGTCTGGAATGCGCGCGGGCTGACTGGCGTGCAGTTGCCGAAAAAGGATGAGGCGGCAACGCGCGCCCGCGTGCAGCAGCGTTATCCCTCGGCCGTCGTAGCTGCGCCATCGCCGCCCGTGCAGGACGCCATCGACGGTATCGTCGCGCTGCTGCGCGGCGAGCCGCGCGATCTCACCGGCATCGCCATCGACAACGCGCGCACGCCGGAGTTCAACGCCAAGGTCTATGCCATCACGCGCCAGGTGCCGCCGGGCCAGACGATCACCTACGGCGAGATCGCCACAAAACTTGGCGACAAGCTGCTGGCGCGCGATGTCGGCGTCGCGCTTGGCGAAAATCCGTGCCCGCTCGTTATGCCGTGCCACCGGGTATTGGCGGCGAACGGCAAGCCCGGCGGTTTCTCGGCCGCGGGCGGTGTCGTCACCAAATTGAAGCTGCTGTCGATCGAGGGCGCGCAGCCCGGCGGGCCGACTTTGTTCGATGCTTTGCCGCTCGCGGTTCGGCGCTAGGCGCTCGCTTGGACTTATGTTAATGCCCATTACATGAAATGGGGTAAAGGTTCAGGGCCAGCCGGGGGGGATCAAGGTCCGCGCGGCTATCACCACGGCGATCTGAAAGAAGCCTTGGTGCGCGCAGCGCTGGAACTGATCGCCGAAAAAGGTCCGGCCGGCTTTACCGTCGCCGACGCCGCGCGATGGGCCGGCGTCAGCCCGGCCGCGCCTTACCGGCATTTCCGCGGACGCGACGAACTGCTGGCCGATGTCGCGCGGCGCGGCTTCGAGCAATTCACGCTGGCGCTGAACAGCGCATGGAATGATGGCAAGCCGGATCTGATGGCAGCCTTCGACCGGCTCGGCAAAAGCTATCTCGATTTCGCCAAACGTGAACCATCCTACTACTCGGCGATGTTCGAAGCCGGCGTGTCGCTCGATACCGATCCGAATTTGCGCGCGGCGAGCGAGGGCGCTTTCGCCGTGTTGCGCGCGGCGGCGGAAAAACTGGTCGCGCTGATGCCGGCCAAAGGCCGGCCGCCGGCCTTGATGGTGGCGCTGCACGTCTGGTCAATGACCCACGGCATAGCCTCGCTGTTCGCGCGCGGCGATGCGGCGCGCCGCGCCTTGCCGATGCCGCCGGAGGAACTTCTTGAGGCGGCGGTGCTCATCTATCTGCGCGGCCTGGGTCTCGAAAGCGGCACGCAACGCGGCTGACGCGCTTCAATCCTCGAAGGTTTCGACATCGAAAGCGGCAATCCGTGCGCGGTCGGCGATGGCTTCGATCGCGGCGATCTTGCTGTTGACGAAGGTCAGACCCAGCACGATGCGAAGATGGCCGCCGAAGGACACAGACACGCCCACCGCGCCGTCGACCAGCACCGGCTTTGCGGCCTGCGCGCGGCCCTTGAACGTCTGCGCGACGGCTGGCGCGCCGCGTAGCTCGGCAGCGCCGCCCATCTGCACCGCGGTCGCATCGGAACGGAACACGACGTCGGGATCGAGTTCCGCCAGCAACGCTTCGAAATCGCCGGCGCGCGCAGCGGCGAGGAAAGCTTCGACGATGCGCCGTTGTTTTTCGAGATCGCGGTTGGGCACTTCCGTGTTGCCCTGCACGCGGCGCCGAGCGCGGCTGGCCAGTTGCCGCGCCGCCGTGGCCGAGCGGCCAACGATTGGCGCTATTTCCTCGAAGGGGAGGTCGAACATATCGTGCAGCACGAAGGCGACACGTTCCGCGGGCGCTAGCGTGTCGAGCACGACCAGCAGCGCAAGCCCAACCGATTCCGCCATCAGCATGTCGCGATCTGGCTCGCCGGGAGCAATCGGCTCCGGCGTGCGCTCGTCGATGACCTCTTCGTGCCGCGATTTGCGCGCGCGCAGCATGTCGAGGCTGACGCGCGCCACCACCGTCGTCAGCCAACCGCCGAGATTGCCGACTTCGCTGGTGTCGCTGCGTGCGAGCCGCAGCCAGGCCTCCTGAACGGCGTCTTCCGCCTCGGCGGCCGAACCGAGCATGCGGTAGGCGACGGCGCGCAAATGCGCGCGATTAGCTTCAAAGCGTTCGGTCAGAAATTTTTTATCGTCCATGGTCACATTCCCCGGTCGCTGTCCGTCAATGCCATGACGAACGAAACCCCGCCGATGTGACGAAAAATCGGCCGGCCTTCGAACGTCAGTGTCACATTTGAAGGAGACCCTCGATGCAAGCTCGTATGAATAACCCGGTGATGGTTTTGCCTGAATCCCTGCAGGCGATGTTCGCATTGAACAAGTCGGTGGAGGACAAGGGCCTGCCGGCGACCCTCATCCAGATGGTCCACCTGCGCGCCAGCCAGATCAACGGCTGCAGCGTCTGCGTCGACATGCACGCGCGGGAACTCAAAAAGGCCGGCGAATCCGACGACCGGGTGTTTGCCGTCGCGGCTTGGTACGACGCACCGTACTTCAGCGACGCCGAGCGGGCCGCTCTGGCGCTCACCGAGGCCGTGACGCGCGTGAGCGACCGCGCTGATCCGGTGCCCGACGGGATCTACGCGCAGGCCGCCAAGCATTTCGACGAGAAAGCGATGGCGGCGCTGATCCTGTCGATCGGAATTATTAATGTCTGGAACCGGCTGAATATCGCGGTCCGGCAGGTCGCCGGACAATGGCGAGGTTGACCAGCCGTGAGACCTAACGTCGCTGGTGAAGGGACTCGCAAACTCTCCACCCCATCCCATGTAAATGGTCTTGACATCGACCCGCCCTGACCCTACTAATGTAAATGTTATTTACATTCACACGAGGCCGACAATGCCTATCACCGCGAAGCTCGATGAATTCGGTAAGCCCGCTTGGATTGCCCTGACGGTCCTGGGATTCATGGTTTGGTGGCCGGTAGGCCTTTCCGTCCTCGCTTTCACCATCGGGAGCGGACGAATGGGATGCGGATTTCGCGGCGGTCAGGATCGCTGGCAGCACAAAATGGAGCGCATGCAATCCAAAATGGACTGGATGCGCTCGCGTATGAGTGGCGGCCCGGCGCCGACCGGCGGCTTCTGGGGCCAGGCGTCCTCGAGCGGCAACCACGCCTTCGATGAGTATCGCAACGATACGCTGAAGCGCCTGGAAGAAGAGCAGCGCGAGTTTCGCGAATTCCTCGAGCGCCTGCGCTTCGCCAAGGACAAGACCGAGTTCGACGCTTTCATGAACGAGCGCCGTAACCGCCCCGAGACGCCCCCGGCTCAAAACTAGCTCTGGGTTAGATCACTGCCCCTCTAAAGTTCTGCCCAGCTGCGGCCGTCCGCTTTCCCCGAAGCGGACGGCCGTTGCGTTCAGTGCGGCGGCGCGGCGGCGTTGGCGATGCCGTCCAGCGCGTTGATCGCATGGTCCGGTAGAACAAGTTCTACCGCGGCGAGATTCTCGCGCAAATGAGCCACCGACGAGGTGCCGGGGATCAGCAGGATGTTCGGCGAACGGCGCAGCAGCCACGCCAGCGCCACCTGCATCGGCGTCGCGCCCAGCTTTTTCGCGACATCGTTCAAGGTCGAGGACTGCAATGGCGTGAAGCCGCCGAGCGGGAAGAACGGCACGTAGGCGATGCCGGCATGCGCCAATTCGTCGACAAGCTTGTCGTCGTCCCGGTGCGCGACGTTGTACATGTTCTGCACGCAGACAATCTTGGCGATCCGCTGCCCGTCCGCGACCTGTTTCGCCGTCACGTTGCTCAGGCCGATGTGACGCACCAGGCCCTGGCGCTGCAATTCAGCCAGCGCGGTCAGGGGCGCTTCGAGTGAACCTTCCGCGGGACCATGTACGCCGAGTGTACTGCGCAAGTTGACGACATCGAGCACATGGAGGCCAAGATTGCGGAGATTGTCGTGGACCGCCTGCGTGAGTTCCTCGGGCGACATTGCCGGAATCCACGATTTATCCGCGCCGCGCCGGGCGCCGATCTTGGTGACGATGACCAGGTCGTCGGCATAGGGGTGCAGCGCCTCGCGGATCAGTTGATTGGTGACGTACGGGCCGTAGTAGTCGCTGGTGTCGATGTGGTTGACGCCGCTGGCAACGGCCGCGCGCAGCACGGCGAGCGCCGCGTCACGATCCTTGGGCGGGCCGAACACGCCCGGGCCCGCGAGTTGCATGGCGCCGTAGCCGAGCCGCTTCACGGCGCGGCCGCCGAGGGTGAAAGTTCCGGCTTTGTCGATGGACATGATTTCTCTCCTTCAGGGATCACCCACACATAAGGCTTCGTTCGCGTCGCGATAATGCGAACAATCCGAACGGGCTATCCGGAGTGGCGAACAATGAGGGCCGCCGGGCCGCCCGCCGGCGGTCATCTGTCGGTAACGCTTCTTTAACCATAATCAGCGCTGTTTAGAGGGTCTAAACGACGGCTTGCGCCCTAGTTTGGTCAAGTTTTGCGGGGATTTCGTGAGGTCTGCCGGTGGCGGGACTTTGGACGGGTCTTTGCGAAACAATCGGTTTTAAGCGCGTACACGGAACTCCCCGGCCGCGCGTATTGTACACATGTGCCGCCGGCTGGCCCAATTGACGCCGGTTCGAGCGCACAGGACGTGCCC
>CAITEM010000447.1 GCA_903891395.1 uncultured Hyphomicrobiales bacterium
CGGAGGTCTTCATGCCCGCGCGCCCGGCTCCGCAATCCGGGCCAGCTACGCCGGACGCGCTCACGCTGGCACCGCACCCAACCTTAAACTAACATGCCCACCGGACCACTCGATCGGGGCAGGCCACTGGAAAACGACGACAACCGCGCCGCCGTCCTCGCGCCCGAGCAGAATCCGCCTGACGGCCGCTACCGCGCGCAGTGGAACGACGACTACCACCACGCCTGGCACGTGTTTTTGACCGGCGAAGATGCCGGTTATTACAGCGACTATAAGGACGCCGGCAAATACATTGCGCGGACGCTGAGCGAAGGTTTTGCCTACCAGGGCGAACCCTCGCCGCACCGCGATTGCCGAAAGCGTGGCGAGCCGAGTGCCGGCCTGCATCGCGCCGCCTTCGTCAATTTTTTGCAGAACCACGACCAGATCGGCAACCGCCCGATCGGTGAACGGCTTTCGGCGCTGGTGAAGCCGGAAAAGATCGAGGCCGCTTTGGCGGTCCTGCTGTTACAACCCTCGCCGCCGATGCTGTTCATGGGCGAAGAATGGGGCGCGACCGAGCCGTTTCCGTTCTTCTGCGACTTCAAGGGCGAACTGGCCGACGCCGTGCGCAACGGCCGCAAGCGCGAATTCGCCGACGCCTATGCCAAGCACGGCGGCGAAATCCCCGATCCGCTGCTGCAATCCACCCGCGACCTCGCCGTGCTTGACTGGAAGGCTCTGGAGCAGCCGGAGCATGCCGAGAAGCTTGCGGCGACGCGTTCGCTGCTAGCGGCGCGCAAGAAGTTCATCACGCCACTGCTTCCGGCGATGGTCAGCGCAGGCGACGTGACATTCGAACAGGAGCTGCTGGTGGCGCGCTGGCCAGCCGGCGACAAGGTTCTGATGCTGCTTGCAAATCTTTCAGACAAGCCCGCGCCATCACCATCCGGTTCAACGTGGGGCACGCCGGTATGGGGTGGCACGCCACCCGGCGACTTGCCGCCGTGGTCGGTCTACACCGCGATCTTATCTTCTTCATTCCCGGGCGCGAGTGAAACGAGCGAACCGGGAATCCAGATAAGCCAGAGTCTGCATCTGGATTCCGGGCCCGGCCCTTCGGGCCGGCCCGGAATGACAAAAATGGGCGGAAACTGACCATGCCCCCCGCCATTCCGCTCGCGACCTACCGCGTCCAGTTGACGAAGAATTTTACCTTCGACGACGCCGCGGCGATCGTGCCCTATCTCAAGGGACTCGGTATCACGCACCTTTATGCCTCGCCCTTTCTCAAGGCGCGGCCGGGCAGCACGCACGGCTACGACATCGTCGATCACGACAAGCTCAATCCCGAGCTCGGCGGCGACGAAGGCTTCACGCGGCTCAGTGACGCGCTGCAGAAGAACGACCTTGGCCTGATCCTCGATTTCGTACCGAACCACATGGGCGTCGGCCACTCCGATAACGCGTGGTGGCTCGACGTGCTCGAATGGGGACCGAAGTCGCCTTACGCCGCGGCTTTCGACATCGACTGGGAGGGCCTGCCGTACCGGCGCAATCCCGGCGTACTGCTGCCGATCCTCGGCCGGCCTTACGGCGACGCGCTGCGGGGAGGCGAGATCGCGCTCAAATACGACGCCGAAACCGGCAGCTTTGCCGCTTGGTATTTCGATCACAAACTACCGATCAATCCGCAGCGCTACGCCGAACTGTTGCGCACGGTCGTCAACGCCGCTGGCGCCAGCGATGAACTGCCTGGACAGCGCCTGATCGCGCTGGCGCATGAATACCGCGACCCCGGCGTGCCGACCTATGGCAAGGCCTCCGACCTGAAATCGCGCATATCGTCGATCTCCGGCGCCGCTGACGTGATCGAACGCGGTCTGATCGCTTATCGGGGCGACAACGAAGCCGGGGCCGCGCTGCTGCATCGGCTGCTCGAGCGTCAATATTACCGGCTCGCTTATTGGCGCGTGGCATTTTCGGCGGTGAACTATCGCCGGTTCTTCGACATCAGCGATCTGGCCGGACTCCGCGTCGAAGATCCAAGGACATTTCGCGGCATCCACCCGCTGGTGGCGCGGCTGATTGCGGCCGGCAAACTGCAAGGCCTGCGGCTCGACCATATCGACGGCCTGCGCGATCCCGCGCAATACAGCCGCCGCCTGCAACAACTCGTCAACAAGGTGCGGCGCGAAGCCGGGCTAAGCGGCCCGTTCTACGTCATCGTCGAGAAGATTCTCGGCGAAGGCGAAGCGATGCCGCGGTTTCCCGGCGTATCCGGCACCACCGGTTATGAATGGCTCAATGTCATCACGCGCGTGCTGGCCGACGGCAATGGTTATGCGCTACTCGAGACGACCTGGCGCGATTTCACCGGCGAACGCACGCCCTTCGCGGAGATGCTCGATACTGCGAAGCGCCGCGTGATCGATACCATGCTGGCGTCCGAATTCACGGTGCTGGCGCGCGCATTGGCGCGCATCGCCGCCGGCCATTACAGCACGCGCGATTTCACACTCGACCGCTTGCGCTCGGCGTTGCAGACCTACGTGCTCGAATTTCCGGTGTACCGCACTTACGTCACTGCGGCCGGCGCTTCGGCTGGCGACCGCACCATGATCGAAGCCACGATCGGCCGCGCGCGTGCGCGCTGGGCCGGGCCCGACCCGGAAATCTTTGATTTTTTGCACGATGCCCTGACGATCGATCTGGGCGGCGCGGCCGGCACCAGCGCGCCGCGTGTACGTAACTTTGCGCTGAAATTGCAACAATTCACCGGGCCGCTGATGGCCAAGGCGCTGGAAGACACGACCTTCTACCGTCACCACCGCCTGCTGGCGCTGAACGAAGTCGGCGGCGACCCGGAAGCGCCGGCGCTGACGCTCGATGAATTCCACCGGCTGCAAAAGGAGCGTGCCGAAACATCACCGGCCAGCCTTACCGCAACGGCGACGCATGACACCAAGCGTGGCGAAGACGGCCGCGCCCGCATCCTGGCGCTGGCGGAAATGCCGGACGATTGGGCGGCGGCGGTGAAGGAATGGCGCGAGCAAAATGCCGGCCTGATGGGCAACCGGCTTCGGCCAACCACGGCGCACGAATACATGATCTATCAGGCGCTGGTCGGTGCCTGGCCCGCGGCAATCGATGAAGATTTTGTCAAACGCATGCAAGCCTACGCCTTGAAGGCCACGCGCGAGGGCAAGCAGCAGACAAGCTGGACCAATCCGAACGAGGACTATGAGAAAGCGTTGCAGGACTACGTCGCGAAGCTGCTGGCGCCAGCCAATGGCACGTTTCTCGCATCATTTGCCGCCTTCGCCGCGCGAAGCGATTTGATCGGTGCACTGAACGGCCTATCGCAGGTGGCGCTCAAGGTGCTACTGCCCGGCGTGCCGGATTTCTATCAAGGCACGGAATTCTGGGACTTCTCGCTCGTCGATCCCGACAACCGCCGTCCGGTCGATTTCAAGGCACGGGCGCGCGAACTGGCGGACGGCAGCGAGGATTGGACCGCGCTTGCGGGCCGTTGGCAGGACGGGCGCATCAAGTTCGCCCTGACGCGGGCACTACTGAAGCTGCGTACCGATCACGCTGAGTTCTTCCGAAGCGGAAATTACGAGCCGGTCGCCGTCAGCAGCACGCACGCCGATCACGTCATCGCTTTTGCCCGCACGCGCGGGCGCGAAAGGCTGGTCGTCGCCATCGGCCGCCACTTCGCGCCGCTCACCGACGGCGGACGTCACTGGCTTAACGCCGTCGACGCCGTTGTCCCGGATATGCGCGGCAAGTACGAATGCCTTCTCGGCAGCGATGTCGGGTCAAGCTCCCTCGCCGCCGATTTCACGTCGATCCCCGTCAAGGTGTGGCGGCGAGTCTGACGGCTCACTCGCCCTTGATGTCGAATTCCTTGACGAACTTGGTGTAGTCGGCGGTCTGCGTGGCGATGAATGCGCCGAACTCAGGCCCGCACATCACTTTCGGATACAGACCGACGACATTTAGCTTGCTCTTGACCGCGGGCACAGCGATGGCCGCGGTGAAATACTTCTCGAACTGCGCCAGCATGTCCTTCGGCGTGCCGACCGGCGCGACGAAACCGAACCAGACGCTGGCTTCGATGTCCTTGAAGCCCTGCTCTTCCAAAGTCGGAATATCCGGCAGCGGATCGACGCGCTTCTGCGCCGGCACCGCGATGGCGCGCAGGCCCTTGCCGTCGATCTGCGCCTTCAGATCGGAGTAGTTGGCGATCACCGCGGTGACGTGGCCGCCGAGCACGGCGTTGACCACCGGCGGTGAGCCGGGAAATGGCACATAGATCAGGTCGAGGCCGGCGGCGCGCTTGAGCAGTTCGCCAGCGATGTGCACGGTCGAGGCCGGACCGGTGCTGCCGTAGGACAGTGTGCCGGGCTTGGCTTTCGCCGCCGTGATGAATTCCGCCAGTGTCTTGTATTCCGAATTGCCGGCGACCGCGATCACAGACGGCGTGTCGGCCAGGTAGCAGATCGGATCGAAGCTCTTGACCGGATGATAATGATCGGTCGGATGCAGCACCGCGCCGAGAATGTACGGATTCTCGACCAGAAGGATGGTCAGGCCGTCCGGCGTCGCGCGTGCCGCGACATCGGAGCCAATGATCGAGCCGGCGCCGGGACGATTTTCGACGACGAAGGTTGGTCCGCCGGTCTCGGTGATCTGCTGCGCCAAAACGCGCGTGATCACGTCGCCGGCGCCGCCCGCCGGATAGGGCACGATGATGCGGACCGATTTGCCGACCAGGCTCTCGGCCTGCGCCGCATGGCCGACGAGCGAGAGCGCCGTGGCAGCGACCGCTAGAAATTTCGTAACCCGCATTGTCGTTTCCCCAGTTTTTTGAATTTTTATGACGTGAGATTGAAGTGATTTAACCACGGCCGCAAGCGGTGCTCAGCCGGCCTCAGCGTGCTGCGCTTTGGCGTCCTGGATGGCCCGCCACACTTTATAGGGCGTCGCCGGCATGCGGATGTCCTGCACGCCGTAACGGCTGAGTGCATCGACGATGGCGCCGATGATCACCGCCGGCGCGGCCGTCGTGCCGCCCTCGCCGCCCGCCTTGATGCCGAGCGGATTGGTCGGCGACAGCACTTCGACGATTTCGCAGGTGAAGGATGGCAAGAGATTCGAACGCGGCATGCCGTAGTCCATCAGCGAACCACATAGCGGCTGGCCGGAATCGGCGTCAATCACGCACTGCTCCCACAACGCCTGGCCGATGCCCTGGGCGATGGCGCCGTGGGTCTGACCGTGCACGATGAGCGGATTGATGCAGCGGCCGACATCGTCGACCGACGCGTAACGCACGATCTTCAGGCCGCCGGTGTCGGGGTCGACTTCGATCTCGCAGATCGCACAGCCGTTCGGAAACACCGGATCGTGCATTTCATTGTCGGTGATGACCGCCAGGCCCTTCTTCAGATCCTCGGGCAGTTCGTGCTTGGTCAGTTCCTGCGCCAGTTCGATGAAATCGAAGGTGAGATTGGTGCCGCTCGAAAACCGGCCGTCCCTGAATTCGATCTGGTCCGGCTGCACGCCAAGAACGATGGCGGCGGCACGCTTGCCCTTGGCGATCATCTGCACCGCGGCGATGGAGAACACGGTAGCTGCATGACGCATCGAGCGGCCGGAATGGGTGCCGCCACCGGCTTTCACCACATCGGTGTCACCCATGATGATGCGCACGCTCTCCGACGGCACGCATAGCAGATCGGCGACGACCTGCGCGAAGCTGGTCTGGTGGCCCTGGCCGGCCGGTTGCGTGCCGATGATCACGTCGACAAAACCGTCGGGGCGGATCGTGATACGGGCCTGCTCCTTGGGCGCGCCGATGGACGACTCGACGTAATTGGCGAGTCCCCGCCCGAGCAGCTTGCCGCGCTTGGCGGCTTCGCGCTTGCGCGCTGCAAAGCCGTCCCAATCGGCGATGCGCATGGCGAGATCCATGGAGTCTTCGTAACGGCCGCTGTCGTACAGCATGCCGACCGCGTTGCGGTACGGCATGGCCTTGGGCTTGACGAGGTTGCGGCGGCGCAGCGAGATGCGGTCGATGCCGAGCTTGGTGGCGGCGATGTCGATCAGGCGTTCGACCGCGAACGTCATCTCCGGACGGCCCGAACTGCGATAGGCCTGCGTCGGCACCGTATTGGTGTAGACCGACATCGCGCGCAACGTCGCCACCGGAATGGCGTAGCTGCCGGTGATCAGGCCGGAACCCTTGCTCAGGGGCGACAGCGAGACGCAACGCGCGCCGGCATTGCTGATGTTGGTCGCCCGCAAGGCCAGAAACTTGCCTTTAGCATCGATCGCCAGTTCAAATTTCGCGACAAGATCGCGGCCCTGATAGTCGCTGAGGAAACATTCCGAGCGCGTCGAGGTACACTTGACCGGCCGCTTCAATTTGCCCGCGGCCCACAGGATCAGCCCGTATTCGACATAGACGCGGTTACGCGTGCCGAAATTGCCGCCGATGTCGAGTGCCAATACGCGCAATGTTTCCAGATCGATGCCGAGCACGTCGGCAATCTCCCGCCGCTGGCGCACCGCGCCGCCGCCGCCGGCGTGCAGCGTGAAATGTCCGGTCGCCGTGTCGTAATTGGCGACACAGGCGCGCGGCTCCATGGGAACGCCGGTGACGCGGTCGATGTGGAAGTCCATCGCGACCGTGTGCGCGGCCTCGGAGAAAGCCTTGTCCGTCCCGGCTTTGTCGCCGAAATGAGTATCGACCAGGATATTGTTCGGCAGTTCGTCCCACACCGCCGGTGCACCGGGTTTCAGGGCATCTTCGGATTGGCAGACAAAGGGCAATTCCTCGTAGACGACTTCGAGCGCCTCGGCGCCGTCCATCGCCTGGGCGCGCGTTTCCGCCACCACCATCGCGACGGGTTCGCCGACGTGGCGCGCCTTGTCGGCGGGCAGCAGCATATGCGGACCCTGGAAGACCACACTGCCGTTGGGGCCGGTCAGCTTCATGTCGTCGCGTGTCTTCGGCAGCGGGTCGTGCTGGATGGGCTTGAGGCCGTCGGCGACGCAATCGGCGCCGGTATAGACGCCGAGCACGCCAGGCATCGCCAGAACCGCGGTCTTGTCGATGCTGACAATGCGCGCGTGCGGATGCGGCGAGCGCACCATGGCCGCATAGGCCTGGCCCGGATAACTGAAGTCGTCGCTGAATTGGCCCTTGCCGGTGATCAGCCGCGCGTCTTCGGTGCGCGGCATCGGCTGACCGATAAAACGAAAGGTGGTTTCAGGAAGCGTCATGGTCTCAACCAAACTTGTTGGGGATAGTCGCGAAAGGAAGGCACCGAGCGCCGGGCTACTTGGCTTCTTTTTCGGCGGCCGGCATCGACTTGATGACCTGCGCCCACCGTTCGGTCTCGCTCTTGATAAAGTCACGGAATTCTTCTGGCGAGCCGCCGCGCGCGTCCAGCCCCTGAAGGTGAAGTTGCTTCAGCACTTCCGCATCCTTCAGCGCCTCGTTGCTCGCCTTCGAAACTTTATCGATCACGTTGGCCGGCACGCCGGCCGGCGCGAGAATGCCGAACCAAACGCCTGTGTTGTAGGCCGGCAGTCCGGATTCAGCGACCGTCGGCAGGTCCGGCGCGATGCTGGCGCGCTTTGCCTCGGTTGAAGCCAACGGCTTCACGGTGCCCTGCCCGATCAGGCCGACGACCGTGGAGGACGGCGCGAACATCACCTGGATACGGCCGGCGATCAGATCGGTCACCGTCTGCGCGCTGCCGGGATACAGAATGCCGCGCATCTTGATGCCGGCCATCTGCTCGAACAACTGCGTCGCCATATGCGGACCGCTACCAATGCCCGACGCGCCGTAGAGCAATTCATCGGGCTTGGCCTTGGCCATCGCGATCAATTCCTGGACGTTCTTGACTTGCAGCGTCGGCGTGACGACGAGAATGTTCGGGATCGAGCCGATCAGCACGATGGGCGCCAGATCGGTCTGGAAATTCGCGCCCTTGTTGGGCAGCAGCGTGGTATTGATCGTTGCCGCGATAGTGGCGAGCAGCAGCGTGTAGCCGTCCTTCGAGGCGCGCGCGACGTAGTCGGTCGCAATCATGCTGCTGGCGCCGGGCCGGTTTTCGACGATCACCGGCTGGCCCAAAATTTGGTTGAGCTTGTTACCGACGATGCGGGCCGCGACGTCGCCGCTGGAACCGGCGGCAAAACCGACGACCAGGCGGATGGGGCGGCTCGGGTAATTATCTTCCGCACGGGATAAACCAGGGGTGAAAATCGCCGCAAAAGCGACCGCAAGGATCAATTTCTTGAAGATTGCCATTTTCACTCCCGACGCCCACCGGCGCTTGTTTATTTTGCGCAATAGCGCCCAAAACGCCCGCTCCTGTCCAGCGGTGTTTTAGATATCGGACCGATGCAAAATCGGCGCCCTGCCCGTCTTGGTTTGCAGGCCGCCGTGGTTTACACGACATCCGGCCCAGCCGTGCGCCACCGAGGAGCGAAGGTCAATGAGTTCGTCCGTCCAAGATGCACCGTCCGACCTGCAGGAACACCTGGCGCGGCTGACCGCGCGGGGCCTGGTGACCCGCATTGATCGGCCGATCAACAAAGACACCGAACTCCATCCGCTGGCGCGCTGGCAGTTCCAGGGCGGCTTGCGCGACGAAGAACGCAGGGCATTCCTCTTTACGAACGTGACCGGCGCGGGCGGCGAGCACTACGATATTCCGGTGCTGGTGGGCGGGCTGGCGGCATCGCCCGAGATTTACGCGATCGGCCTCGGCGTCCCGGTCGATCAGATCGGCCAGGTTTGGGTCAAGGCTATGGCCGAACCGATCGCACCCGTGCTGGTCGAGAACGCGCCGTGCCAGGAAGTCGTGATGACCGGCGCTGACCTTCAGAAGACCGGGCTCGCCAGCCTGCCGGTACCGATCTCGACGCCCGGCTTCGACTCGGCGCCCTATCTCACGGCGACGTTGTGCGTGACAAAGGACCCCGACAACAACATCCAGAACATGGGTACCTATCGTGCCGCGTTGAAAGCCAATGACCGTCTCGGCGTGCGCATGGCCTCGCGGCTCAGCGGCGCCGGTGGTTATCTGCACTGGGAAAAGTACAAGAAGCTCAAGCAGCCGATGCCCTGCGCCATCGTGCTGGGCTGCGCGCCCGCGGTGCTGTTCACCGGCCCGCAGAAGCTGCCGATCGACATCGACGAGATGGCGGTCGCCGGCGGCCTCGTCGGCAAGCCGATCCGCACCGTGCGCTGCAAGACCATCGATTTGATCGTCCCGGCGGACGCGGAGATCGTCATCGAGGGATTGATCGATACCGATCTGCTGGAGCCGGAAGGCCCGTTCGGCGAAAGCCACGGCCATGTCGCGCTGGAAGACTTCAACATGTCGATGCGCGTCACCGCGATCACGCGCAAGAAAAAACCGGTGTTCGTGTCGATCATCAGCCAGGTGACGCCGAGCGAATCCTCGGTGATGAAGCGCGTCGCCTACGAGCCGATGTTCCTCGAGCATTTGCGGCACGCGCTGGGCATTCGCGGCGTCAAGCGCGTGGTGATGCACGAGCCGTTGTCCAATCTGCGCAAGATCATCTTCGTGCAGTTCGAGCGCGGCACGCCGCGCACCGAAATCTGGCGTGGCATGCAGGGCGCGGCGACGCTGCAGGCGCAATGCGGCAAGCTTGTCATCGCCGTGTCCGAGGACATCGCGCCGGAGAACGCCGACGCCGTGTTCTGGTCGCTGGCCTATCGCTCCAATTTCATGGAAGACATCCTGATGGTGCCCTATCGCTCCAGCGGCCACGGACCGAAGTCCGGCCGCGCCGCGATGGAAGGCACGCTGATGATCGACGCCACGCTCAAGAGCGACATGCCGCCGCTGGCGCTGCCGGCGGAAGAATACATGACCAAGGCCAAAGGCATCTGGGAAGAACTCGGCCTGCCGCGCATCGTGCCGCAGTCGCCGTGGCACGGCTACCAGTTGGGTGATTGGGACGAGGAATACACGACCTTTGCCGACGACGCGGTGATTGGCGACTGGCGCAAGAGCGGCGAAAACACCTACGCCCGGCGGCGCGGCAATCTGAAGCCGGAAACGCCGGTCCATAAGGTCGATCCCAAGAAACCTTGAGGCAAAACGCCGGTCTTAGCGCCGGCGACAGAGAAACGCTGGAGACACCGATGCAATCCCCGAAGGCCTTCACCATCACGGCGCACGGCGCGACGCTGCCCGCGATCGGTTACGGCACCATGCTGCTGCCGGAGCGCCCGGCGGAACTGGTCGCGCACGCGATCCGTTCGGGCTACCGCGCCATCGACACCGCGCGCAAATACGGCACGGAAGAGCGCGTCGGCGAAGGCATCCGCGCCAGCGGCATCGCGCGCGGCGAGCTGTTCGTGACGACCAAGGTGACGGAAGACAACGCGCGCGAAGCTGACTTTATGCGCTCGGTCGAAACCAGCCTGAAAACGCTGGGCCTGGATTATGTCGACTTGCTGCTGGTGCACTGGCCACAGCCGAAGGTGCCGTTTGCCGAGACGCTCGGTGCGCTGGTCAAGGCCAAGCGCGGCGGTTTTGCGCGGCACATTGGCGTGTCGAATTTCACGCTCGCCATGCTCGACGAGGCGGTGCACGTCTGCCCCGAACCGCTGGTCACCAACCAGATCGAGTACCATGCCTATCTGCCGCAGGACCGCATGATCGCGGCGCTCAAGAAATACGGTATGATCCTCACTGCCTATTGCCCGGTCGCGCGCGGCGAATTGCTGACCGACCCGGTGATCGTCGCGATTGCAAAAGCGCACGGCAAAACCGAAGCGCAGGTTGCGCTGCGCTGGCTGATCCAACAGCCGATGGTGGCGGCGGTGCCGCGTGCGCTGACCGAAGCGCATATTGAGCAGAATCTGGACATCTTCGATTTCTCGTTGACCGAGACAGAGATGCGCGATGTGTCTGCATTGCGGACTCGCAAGCTGCGCATCGCCGATCCGCCGGAGCGCGCGCCGAAGTGGGACGACGAGGACGTCGGCGCCTAGCCCTGCCGTCTTCCGCAACTTGCGTGTTGCGGACGGGTCAGCCTCGCCACTACCATGCGTATTAAACCCGCGGGCCTCAAACGCGGGAGCGCCTGGAAACGCAGAGGAAGCCATGGACTATCGTGAAAAGAGTGAAATCCGCGACGGCATGCGGATCGACTGGGA
>CAITEM010000448.1 GCA_903891395.1 uncultured Hyphomicrobiales bacterium
CGGGCAAGTTATGGGGGAGGTTCAGTCAGATAGAACTAGCGGATGGAGGCCCAGGTCTGTTGTGCGCTGCTCTGTCGCGCAGGCACATAAGACGAAGACAGTGAGACCGGCTGCGCCTGAGCGCTGTTGACCGGGCGTACCGCAGGACCGCGGGCAACGGTGTTGCCGTTCATCGGCAACACGACAACCTTGGCGCCGACCGCAACGCGATTGTAGAGGTCGGTGACATCGTCATTGGTGAGACGGACGCAACCGCTGGAAACCTGCTTGCCGATCGTGGTCGGATCGTTGGTGCCGTGGATGCGGTATTCGGTCGAGCCGAGATACATGGCGCGCGCGCCGAGCGGGTTGCCCGGGCCGCCCATCGTCACGCGCGGCAGATAGGGCTGGCGGGCGATCATTTCAGCCGGCGGATACCAATCCGGCCACTCAGCCTTGCGCGCGACTTTCTGGACGCCGTTCCAGGTGAAACCTTCGCGGCCGACGCCGATGCCGTAGCGCATCGCCTGACCGTTACCGAGCACGAGATAGAGGTAGGTGTTCGGCGTGTCGATCACGACGGTGCCGGGCGCCTCGCGGGTCGCATAGGCGACCACCTGACGCTGCAGGCGCGGATCGAGCTGGGCGTCTTCGCCGACTTCGGCCTGATCGAGCGGGGCATATTGCGGCGCGACCTGTTGGGTCTGCGCGGGCTGATCGGCGAAAGCAAAAAGCGGTTCGGCTTGGGCCGCGCCGCCTGTCAAAGCGGCGGCGGCGATCAGAGAACCGAGCAAAGTGGACTTCTTGAACATGACACCCTCCAGCGACATTCTCGCCTTCATTCGTCGAGGCAAGCATCAAGGAGGTTCATTGGTTCCGGGTCACCACCGGCACATATTTTTGTGAGTGGCGGGAACCCTTTAACGACAGGCTTTTCGAGAGGTTCTGTTAACGTCTGGCCTTGTGCCAGCCTACCACGGCGTCAGGAACACTGTCCGTGGACGCGAAATAGGGCTTGATATCCAGCAGCGGCGTGCCGTCGAGGCAGTCCAGTCCAACGACCGATAAGACGGCGCCTTCGATCTTCAACAGCCGCACCACACTCATGGCGATCGGGTTGGGGCGGGCCGGCGAGCGCAGCGCGAAAGTGCCGCGCTGGACGACGTACTGGCCGGGCACCTGGAGCACCAGCGTTCGCGGGGATTTGTCCATCCAGTAGAGCAGCACCAGATGGCTGCAGGTCTCGACGTCCTTGAGGCCTTCGGCCCAGCGTGGGTCGATTTCGACGGTGCAGACCGCCTCGGACCCACGGGCGTTCTTCGGACAGTCCTTGCGCTCTTTCCAGGGCGTGCGGATGCGGCCGAGAAAATAGACCCCGGCGTCGGGCTGTGCCGGCAGCTCGACCGTCTTTTCGCCTTCCCAAACGCCGAAATCTTTGGCCATGGCGTCACTATACCCGCTTCCCGGCAGGCGGACTCGCCTGCGCACAACGCAAAAATGGTGCACCGCAAGACTTGCGGGCACGCGTTTCAATGTATAAACATATCCTTATGTAGTGGGAGGTGGCCCATAGGCCGCCGTAGAACATGAGTGACACCCCAAAGCTCGGCTATGACGCCCTCAACGCCGCTCTCAAAGCAGCCGGTGAGGAAACGCGCCTGCGCATTTTGGCGCTGCTCGGCGAAGCCGAACTGACCGTCTCCGACCTCACGGACATCCTGCGCCAGTCGCAGCCGCGCATCTCGCGGCATCTCAAGTTACTGGCCGAGGCTGGACTGATCGAGCGCTTCCGCGAGGGCACCTGGGCCTTCTTCCGGCTCTCCGAACACGGCGGCGGGGCGGAGGTCGCCCGTGCCTTGCTCGACCGGCTCGATGCCGCCGATTCTGTCATCGCCCGCGACCGTGACCGGCTCGCTTCTGTGCGCGCGGCCCGCGCTGCCGCGGCCCAGGCCTATTTCCGTGAGCACGCCGCCGAGTGGGACCGTATCCGCAAGCTGCACGCCGCCGACGCCGCGGTGGAGGACGCCATTCGCGCGGAGCTCGCCGACAAGCCGTTCCGCTCGCTGCTCGATCTTGGTACCGGCACCGGCCGGATGCTGGAACTGTTCGGACGCGAGATCGAACGCGGGCTGGGTCTCGACCTGTCGCTCGATATGCTGCTGCTGGCGCGCGACCGCCTGGAGCGTGCCGGCCTGAAAAACTGCAGCGTGCGGCAGGGCGATCTCTACGACCTGCCGCTCGCCGACGACTCCTTTGACGTCGTCATTCTGCATCAGGTGCTGCACTTCCTCGACGACGGTGGCCGCGCCATCCGCGAGGCGGCGCGCGCGCTGCGGCCCGGCGGGCGCCTGCTGGTGATCGACTTCGCGCCGCACGAACTGGAATTCCTGCGCGAGCAGCACGCGCATCGCCGTCTCGGTTTTCCGTCGGAGACCGTGACGCAATGGATGACGGCCGCCGGCCTCGAGCCGGTGATGCACAAGAGCCTGAACCCTGAGCCGGGCACCGACGGCAAGATCGCGGTGTCGCTGTGGCTGGCGCGCGATACGCGCGCGTTGATGGCGTCGCCGGCGCGCCGCGAGGTGGCGTGATGAACGCGATCCGTCTCAGCCGCAACGAACGTGCCGGCGACCGGCACATCGACGTGTCGTTCGAATTCTTCCCGCCCAAAGACGAGGCGATGGAAAAGATTTTGTGGGAATCGATCGAACGTTTGGCGCCGCTGTCGCCGAGCTTCGTTTCGGTGACCTACGGTGCTGGCGGCACGACGCGCGAGCGCACCCACGCGACGGTCAAGCGCATGCTGGCGGAGACGCCACTGACGCCGGCGGCGCATCTGACCTGCGTCGCGGCGACGAAATCCGATATCGATCAGATCGTGCGCAATTATCACGATGTCGGCGTGCGCCACATCGTGGCGTTGCGCGGCGATCCTATGAGCGGCGCGGGTTCGCGCTATGCGGCCCATCCGGGCGGCTATGAGACCAGCGCCGATCTGGTGGCCGGCATCAAGCGCGTCGGCGATTTCGAAGTGTCGGTGTCGGCCTATCCGGAGAAACATCCGGATTCGCCGACGGTCGATGCCGACATCGACATGCTCAAGGCCAAGGTCGATGCCGGGGCCAGCCGTGCCATTACGCAGTTCTTCTTCGAGAACGACGTGTACTTCCGCTATCTCGATCGCGTGCGCGCCCGCGGCATCGATATCCCGATCGTGCCGGGCA
>CAITEM010000449.1 GCA_903891395.1 uncultured Hyphomicrobiales bacterium
AGAACGCGTTCGATCTGCTGCCGCGCATCAAGAAGCTGCGGCCCGAACTGCCGATCATTGTGATGAGCGCGCAGAACACCTTCATGACCGCCATCAAGGCGTCGGAACGCGGCGCCTATGACTATCTGCCGAAGCCGTTCGACCTCAAAGAACTGATCGCCATTGTCGGCCGGGCGTTGTCCGAGCCGAAAGAAAAGCGCCCGGCGCCGCCCAAGAACGACGATTTCGATTCCATTCCGCTGGTCGGGCGCTCGCCGGCGATGCAGGAAATCTATCGCGTGCTGGCGCGGCTGATGCAAACCGATTTGACTGTAATGATTTCCGGCGAGTCCGGCACCGGCAAGGAACTGGTCGCGAAAGCGTTGCACGATTACGGCAAGCGCCGCGCCGGTGCCTTCGTCGCGATCAACATGGCGGCAATTCCGCGCGACCTCATCGAGTCGGAATTATTCGGCCACGAGAAGGGCGCTTTCACCGGCGCCAACTCGCGCTCGTCCGGCCGTTTCGAACAGGCCGAAGGCGGAACGCTATTCCTCGACGAAATCGGCGACATGCCGATGGAGGCGCAGACCCGTTTGCTTCGTGTTCTTCAGCAGGGCGAATACACCACGGTGGGCGGTCGCACGCCGATCAAGAGCGACGTGCGCATCGTCGCCGCGACGAACAAGGATTTGCGATTGCAGATTCAGCAGGGTCTGTTCCGGGAAGATTTGTTCTTCCGGCTGAATGTCGTGCCGCTGCGTTTGCCGCCGCTGCGCGAGCGCACCGAGGACATTCCCGATCTGATCCGGCACTTTTTTACGCAGGCGACGCGCGACGGTCTGCCGCCGAAGCAGATCGACGCGCCGGGACAGGATCGCCTGAAGCGTCATCGCTGGCCGGGCAATGTGCGCGAGTTGGAGAATCTGGCGCGGCGGCTCTCGGCGCTTTATCCGCAGGAGACGATCACGGCGGCCGTGATCGATGCCGAACTCGCGCAACCGGCGATGCCGGTCGGCGGCGAGGAGCCGCGCGCCGAAGAAAGCCTGAGCGCCGCCGTCGAGCGACATTTGTCCACTTACTTCGGCGGCTTCGATGACGGCCTGCCGCCGGCGGGCCTCTACCATCGAATCTTGCGCGAGATCGAGTATCCGCTGCTGACGGCTGCACTCGCGGCCACCCGCGGCAATCAGATCAGAGCGGCCGATCTCTTGGGCGTGAACCGCAACACCTTGCGCAAGAAGATCCGGGACCTCGATATTCAGGTTTTCCGCAGCGGCAGTTAAGGCCCGCGATCAAGCGGAGCCCCCAATCGACGCGTCGACGGTTTGACGATAAAGGTCGTTCGCAGCGGTACGCTTCTCGCGTGCCGATCTGACGGGAGGCGACCATCGAACTCGGTCTCGACACTTTCGGCGACGTCACCGATGGCCCCGACGGCAAGCCGCTACATGCGGCTCTTGTAATCCGCAATCTGGTTGAGGAGGGCGTGCTGGCCGATCAGGCCGGCGTCGACTTCATCGGGGTTGGCGAACATCACCGTGCCGATTTCGCCGTTACGTCACCGGAGATGGTGCTGGCAGCCATTGCGGCGCGGACGAAACGCATCCGCCTCGGCTCCGCTGTGACGGTGCTGTCGTCCGACGATCCGATTCGCGTGTTTCAACGCTTTTCCACCTTGGACGCTGTTTCGAACGGCCGCGCTGAAGTGATCCTGGGGCGAGGCTCTTTCATCGAGTCGTTTCCGCTGTTTGGCCTGGATCTCAAACAGTACGATGAACTGTTCAACGACAAGCTCGATCTCTATGCCGCGGTGCTGAAACAACAGCCGGTTACATGGGAAGGTAAGACGCGCGCGCCGCTCAAGAACCAGAGCGTCTATCCCAAAACCGAATCCGGAAAGCTGAAAACTTGGATCGGCGTGGGCGGCACGCCGGAGTCGGTGGTGCGCGCCGCGCATTACGGAATGCCGATGATGCTGGCGATTATCGGTGGCGATCCGAAGCGTTTCGCGCCTTTTGCCGACTTGTATCGCCGGGCGCTGAAGGAGATGGGCAAGGAGCCGTTGCCCCTGGGCCTACACTCGCACGGGTTTGTCGGCGAAACCGACGCGCAGGCCAAAGACGACCTCTGGCCGGACTACAAGCGTATGCGCGACAAGATCGGGGGCGAGCGCGGTTGGCCGCCGATGACGCCCACTGACTTCGAACGGGAGATCGAGCACGGCTCGCTCTACGTCGGTTCACCCGAGACCGTGGCCCGCAAGATCGCGGCCACCGCAAAGGCATTCGGCGGCATCGACCGTTTCGACATGAAATACAGTGCAGGCCCGCTGTCGCACGAAAAGATGATGCGCAGCATCGAACTCTACGGCCGCAAGGTTATGCCACTGGTCCGCGAACTGGCCGCATAGCTCAAAAGCAGGAAGTCCTTGCACTGCGCCGCGGAATTGTCGTAATTCGGCAACATTGTTGTATAAAAGCATCAGTGCCGTCGGGCAGTCACTGTGTCTTTTTGCCCGTCGCGGCGTCCCCATACCATCCGCCGAGGATTAATGAGCGTCGACCAGGCCGCGATTGCCGAAGCTGCCCTTGCCGGCCCCACGCCGAAGCGGGAGTTGCGAATGCTTGGCCCCATCGCCGTGGGGCTCGCGCTGCTGTCGGCCTTTGTCACCTTCATCGTGCTGGCCGACCTGACGCCCATTTCGCCGACGCATTACGTCGTCGTCTCGCTACTCGCCGCCAACGCCTTTACGGTGGCGTTGCTGCTGAGTGTCATCCTGCGCGAGGTCTGGCAGGTGGTTCAGGCCAGGCGTACCGGGCGGGCCGCCGCGCGCCTGCATGTACGCATCGTCGGATTGTTTTCGATCATCGCGGCGGCGCCGGCCATCCTCGTTGCCATTGTCGCCAGCGTGACGCTCGACCGCGGTCTCGACCGTCTGTTTTCCACACGCACGCGCGCCGCCATCGAGAACTCGCTGATCGTCGCCGAAGCCTATTTGCGCGACCATGCCCAGATCGTGCGTTCCGACATCATGCTGATGGGTTTCGAGATTGCGCGCGCCAAGCCGGTGTTTGAGCATGACAGCGAGCAGCTTCGCCAGTTTCTGACGTTTCAGGCTTCCGTGCGAGGGCTCGCCGCGGCGGTTGTGTTCGATGACAATCTCAACGTCATTGCGCGCGCCGACCTTCAGGTGAACCAGTCCTTCGCCATGCCACCGCGCGATGCGCTGTCGCATATCACGGAAAAAGATCCGCAAATCGTTCTGTTGCCAGACACGGATTATGTCGCGGCGGTCGTCAAGCTCGAGAAGTTCGACAATCAATATCTGTATGTCACGCGGCTGCTTGACCCGCGGGTCGTGCCGCAACTGCAGGCGACAAGAGCCAGCGTCAGCGAATATGCCGAGATCGAGGCGCGCCGTGTCGGCGTGCAGGTGGCGTTCGGGCTCATGTACACCGTGATTGCGTTGATCGTGTTGTTGTCCGCAGTCTGGATCGGGTTGAATTTCGCCAACCGTCTGGTGGCGCCGATCCGGCGGCTGATCGGCGCGGCCAATCTCGTCTCCACCGGCAATCTCTATGTCCGCGTTCCGGTGCGGCCGTCGGAGGGCGACCTCGGGCAGCTTGGAGAAACCTTTAACCGCATGACGCAGGAATTGCGCACGCAGCGCGACGACATCGTCAACGCGCGCGACCTGATCGATAGTCGCCGCCGGTTCACCGAAGCCGTCTTGGCCGGCGCCAGCGCCGGCGTCATCGGCGTTGACGGAAACGGCGGTGTCAGCATCCTCAACCGTTCGGCGGAAAAGCTGATCGGCCGCACCGAAGCCGAGGCGCTTGGCAAGCCGCTGGTGGAGGTGTTTCCGGAACTCGCCGACATCATGGCGGCGGCGCAATCGGGGGCCCGCACGCAAGACCAGGTCACCATCAGCCGCAACGGCCGCGAACGCAATCTGTCGGTGCGGGTCACCAGCGAGCAATCGGCCGAGTCCGATCACGGTTACGTCGTGACGCTCGACGACATCACCGAACTGGTCGCCGCGCAGCGCACCTCGGCCTGGGCCGACGTCGCGCGCCG
>CAITEM010000450.1 GCA_903891395.1 uncultured Hyphomicrobiales bacterium
GGTATCCGGGCCTTTGCCTTGAGATGACGCACGCAAGCGCACTTCCGCCCCTGTGATGCGCGGCTGGCGCATCGGGACCAAGCGGCTTGGACCGCCGGAAGGGCATGTGCGTCGCATCTCCAACGCGCCTTCCAGCCACCGCTCCCCGCCCAACGTCTGAAGACGCTGATCAAACGCCCCTCGTAGTGGAGGGCGGGATTTACAGACTATATGCCTATATAGGAACTAAGTCAAGAGACCGGACATGAAAAAGGGCGGCCGCGTCGCCGCGGCCGCCCTTTCATTCTTGCCGTCTATAGCCGCCGTTACTTGTCGTCGGTCTTGCCGCCGAACAGACCGCCGAGCGAGGGCATCATCGAGGCAAGGCCGGTTTCAGCCGGCGCCGGCTTCGGCGCCTTCTTCTTCACGGCTTTCTTCTTGGACTTCTTCGCGACGGTTTTCTTCGCGACTTTTTTGGTCTTCTTGGCCTTGGATTTCTTGGCCGTTTTCTTGGTCTTGGATTTCTTCGCCTTCGACTTCTTCGCCATGATCTGAGCTCCCGCTCGGTTGGAATGAACTAGGCTTTTTAGAAACTAGGTCTGCAACACAGGCTCCGGCCTTGCGGCCGCAGCTACGCCCCCTTTACCCACGGCCGCTTCCTCACGCTTCGCGGCCGCTATCTCCGCCAGTGGCGCCGGCACCGGACCGCCGTTCGCCCAGTCGAGCAACTCGACGGTGTGCACCATGGGGATGGCGGTGCCGCCGCCGATCTGCGTGATGCAGCCGATATTGCCGGCGGCGATCACGTCTGGCGCAAGCCGTTCGATGTTGGCGACCTTGCGATCACGCAACCGCTCCGCCAACTCCGGCTGAAGAATGTTGTAGGTGCCGGCAGAGCCGCAACACAAATGACCTTCCGGTACATCTTTGACGACAAAGCCAAACTTGGAAAGCAAATCTTTCGGTTCGCGCACGACTCTTTGTCCGTGCTGCAGCGAACACGCCGCGTGATAGGCGACGGTGAGCGGCACCGGGGCGCGCGACGACGCAAGACCGAGCGCGGCCAGATACTCGGTGACGTCCTTGGCGAGCGCCGACACCCGCTGTGCCTTCGCCGCATAGGCCTGATCGGTGCGCAGCATGAAGCCATAGTCCTTCACGGTGGTGCCGCAGCCCGACACCGTGACCAGAATGGCGTCGAGGCCCTCGCCCGCGATCTCGGCGGTCCAGGCATCGATGTTGTTGCGGGCCTGGGCCAGCGCCTGCGCCTCGCGGCCCATGTGGTGCACCAGCGAACCGCAGCAAGCCTCGCCCTTGGCGACCACGACCTCGACGCCGTTGCGGTTGAGCATGCGGATCGCCGCCTCG
This sequence comes from uncultured Hyphomicrobiales bacterium, assembly GCA_903891395.1. Classification (GTDB taxonomy): domain Bacteria; phylum Pseudomonadota; class Alphaproteobacteria; order Rhizobiales; family Xanthobacteraceae; genus Pseudolabrys. The sequence continues at coordinate 1,348 of CAITEM010000450.1, forward strand.
TTGGTGGACGGCGCCAGCACCGGATTGATGCAGCCCGACAGCAAGGCGACCCGGCCAAGTCTCGGGCCGATGGCCGGATGCACCTTGCCGGTACGATCGCCGGGCGGCGCCAGCAGATGGCCGGGCGTGAGCCTGACCATCGCGGCCAACCGCGTCAGACCGAGGGCGCGCAGCACCGGTGCGAAAGGCTTGGCCAGCCAGCCGGCCACCGCGGCCAGACGGAACTTGGCCGGATCTGTCAGCACCCGCGCCAGCATCGCCCGCAGCATGCGGTCGGCCAGCGGGCGCTTGTAGGTGTCCTCGATGTGCTCGCGGGCGTGGTCGACCAGGTGCATGTAGTTCACGCCCGACGGGCAGGTGGTCATGCAGGACAGGCACGACAGGCAGCGGTCGACGTGCTTGACGACTTCCGCCGTCGCCGGCGCGTCGGCTTCCAGCATCTCCTTGATGAGGTAGATGCGGCCGCGCGGCGAATCGAGTTCGTCGCCGAGCAGCACGTAAGTCGGACAGGTCGCGGTGCAGAAACCGCAATGAACGCAGGCACGCAGGATTTTCTCGGAGGCGTAATTCTGCGGGTCGGCAAGCTGGCCGAGGGAGAAATTGGTCTGCATGGCTGTTACGTTACACGCTTCGCTTCGCCGTTAATACCTAACCGTGGCAAAGCGCGCGCACCTCAGATGCCGGCGGTCATGCGCCCCGGATTGAGCACGCCGTTCGGATCGAAGGCCTCCTTGACGCGCTTGCCGAGCATCGCGAGGCCTGAATCCTGCGGCTGGAACACGTCGGCCGCGGCACGCACCGAGGCCGACGCGCGCACCAGCGTGGCATGGCCGCCGACGGCGGCCACCGCTTCGCGGATGTGCGCGGCGTCCGGCTCGTCGCCGAACGGCATCGCCACCCAGATCAGACCGCCGGCCCAATCGTAGAACATCTGCGCCGCCGGCGTGATCGCCGCGGCGACCTCGTGGCCGCGCGACGGCTGCGTCGAAATGCGCCACAGCGGGCGCTGGCGCGAGGCTTCGGTGGCGAAGGGCCTTACCTGGCGCACGCTCTTCCACAACGCGCGCGACTGCGTCTCATCGAGCAAGACCACCGGGCCGAAGGCCTTCATCAGCGCGGCCAGCGCATCCTTGCGGTGCGCGACCGACGGCGCGACGCCCTCCAGCCGCAGCGCGGTGGCGGCCTCGGCATTGGGCAGGCCGTCGAAATAGGACGCGACGTTGTCGGGCAGATGCGCCGCGGCCGAGACGTCGGCAGCCGATCCCATCGCCGCGGCCATCGCGGCACAGGCGCGGGCGTCGTCGAGGCCCTCGATGACGACGGTGGCTTCGGTTTCAGCGCGCGGCAGCACTTTGACGGTGACATCGGTCATGGCGGCGAGCGTGCCCCAGGAGCCGGCCAGCACCTTGCACATATCGTAGCCGGTGACGTTCTTCACGACGCGGCCGCCCGACTTGATGGTATCGCCGCGGCCGGTGACGGCGCTGACGCCGAGAAAGTGGTCGCGTGCCGCGCCCGCCTTGATGCGGCGCGGACCGGACAGGTTGGTGGCAAGCACGCCGCCGATGGTGCCCTGCCCGGCTTGGCCGCCGAGCACGGGGCCGTAATCCATCGGCTCGAAGGCGAGTTCTTGGTTGTTCTTCTCCAGCAACGCCTCGATCTCGGCCAAAGGCGTGCCGGCGTGCGCGGACAGCACCAGTTCGGCCGGCTCATAGAGCGTGACGCCGCTGAGCGCCGACAGATCGAGCGTGAGGTCGGTCTGGCTGGGGCGGCCGATACCGCGCTTGGTGCCGTGGCCGGCGATCTCCACCGCCTTGTCGTGGCCAATCGCCCAGCGCACGGCGTCTTCGACCTCTTTGGCGTCACGGGGTTTGAGTCTGTCGGTCATTCCACCGCCCGTGCCGTTGGCGCCTGCGCGAAGGCCGGCATGATGTCGTGCGCGAAGCGGCGCAATTGCTCGATGCCGCCGGAGATCGTTAGCAGAATGTATTCGACACCGGCGCCGTGCAAGGCTTCAAGCATGGTGACGATTTCATCGGGCGTGCCGAACAGCGCGTTCTCTTCCGTGGCGCCGGCCTTGTTGGCGTAGGCGAGCACATGCGATCCGGTTGTGGCGCCATCCTGCGTATTTGGCGCGCGCGCGACGTTGATCGTGCGCTGCGTGAAGGCGGCCTGCTTGGCGAGCGCCTGTTCTTTGTCGGCCTGATCCTTGGCGATGTAGAGCTGGCGCGCGACGGTGACCTGCATCGGATCGAAATTGAGACCCTTGGCCTCACGCGCTTTCCTGAAGATGCCGATGCGCTCGCCCAGCGTCGCCGGCGAGGCGTATTGATCGAGCAGCAGATTGAAGCCGCGTTCGGCGGCGCGCGCGATCGACACCGGATTGCCGGCGCCGACCCAGAGCGGCGGATGCGGGCTTTGCGCCGGCGGCGGCTCGACGACGATGTCTTCGAAATTCCAGTATTGGCCGTGATGGCTGAAGCGCTCGCGCGTCACCCACGACCGCTTGATGACTTCGAGCGCTTCCTCGAAACGCGCCTCGGCTTCATCCTGCCTGATGCCGAAGCCCAAGAACTCGTTGTGGCGATAGCCCTTGCCGATGCCGAAATCGAGACGGCCGCCGGAAATCAGATCGAGCGTCGCCGCCTGCTCGGCCAGCAGCACCGGATTATGCCACGGCAACACCATGACCGCCGTGCCGAGCCGCAGCGTTTTGGTGCGCATCGCCAGCGCCATCAACAGCATCAGCGTCGACGACACCTGGTTCCAGCCGGTGAAGTGATGCTCGACGGAGAACGTCGAGTGATAGCCGAGCGCCTCGGCCTCGACGTTGTAGTCGAGATAGTCGCGGAAGCCCTGGCCGGTTTCAGGGCCGAGCATGTTGCTATTGGCTTGCGCCGAGCAGAACAGACCGAAACGCATGAGTTAGAACCGTGGAATGTCGGGGAACGGCACTTGGCCGCCGGAGATGTGCATGCGGCCGAGTTCGGCACAGCGGTGCA
>CAITEM010000451.1 GCA_903891395.1 uncultured Hyphomicrobiales bacterium
ATCGACTCCACCCGCGTCTATCAGGGCATTCTCGGCAAGGTCGACGGTAAGCTGATCCGCGGGCTCGAGCGCGTGACGGTGGGCGCGGCGATGCCGGAACTGACTTTCATCCTCGACGTGCCGGCGAACGTCGGCCTGGCGCGGGCCAAGACCCGCCGCGGCACCGGCACGGCCGACCGTTTCGAAGCGGAGTCGGTCGAATATCATGAGCATCTGCGGCAGGCCTATCTGGCGCTCGCCAAGCTCGAGCCGAAGCGCTGCGTTGTCGTCGATGGCCGCGCGCCGCGCGACGTCGTGGCGGATCGTATCTGGGCCGCGGTAAACGAGCGCTTGTTGGGCGCAACACCCGTGCGCGCGGTGGAGCCTGCGGCCCCGTGAGCGACGCCGCCGCCGACGATCGCGACGTCCTGCTGCCGCGCGAAAACTTCGCATTGTTCGGCCACGGCGAAGCGGAGCAGGCGCTGCTGGCGAGCTATCAAAGTGGGCGCATCCCGCATGCCTGGCTGATCGGCGGGCCGCCCGGCATCGGAAAGGCGACTTTGGCGTATAGGCTGGCGCGCTTCGTGCTGGCGCATCCGTATCCAAAAACGCCCGCGGTTCAGAACGCGACGTCGCTCGCGGTCGACGAAGATAATCTCGTCGCAAGACGCATCGCCGCGCAGGCACAAGGCGACTTGCTTGTGCTGGAGCGGACCGTCAACGAGACCACCGGCAAACTCTACACCGTGATCCGCGTCGATGACGTGCGCCGCTCGGTCGGTTTTTTCGGTTCGACGGCAGGCGAGGGCGGTTGGCGCGTTGCCATCGTCGATGCGGTCGATGACCTGCAACGCGAGGGTGCCAACGCGCTGCTGAAAGTTCTCGAAGAGCCGCCGGCCCGCACGTTGCTGCTGTTGCTGAGCCACGCACCAGGCCGGGAACGGGCAACCATCCGCTCGCGTTGCCGCCGCCTGCTGTTGCGGCCGCTCGAGGATCAAGATGTCGCGCGCGCTGTCGCGCACGCGACCGGCCGCGACGCAAACGAGACGGAAGTGACGCACGCCGTTGCCGCCGCTGACGGCAGCGTCGGACGCGCGCTGCGGTTTCTCGACGAAAAGGCACTGGCTTTGCGCCAGCGCGTCATCGATCTGCTGACGCAATTGCCCAATCCCGACCCGCGCGCCTTGCATGCGCTGGGTGACGCGCTCGGCGGCACCGAGCCGCAAACTTTGGCGGCATTCATGGACCTGGTGAACGGGTGGCTGTCGGCGCAACTCGCTGGCGACACGACGTCGCACATGGGAGACGTCGCTCAAGCGTGGGAAAAAGTGAACCGCTCCGCGCGCGATGTCGAGATTTATAACCTGGAACGCAAACCGCTTGTATTCAAGGTGTTCGGCTTGTTGGCCCAAGCGGCGCGCGCGTAGCGCAAATCGCCTGCGTGAATAACGGCGCACGCTTCGCGCCGCTTAAATTGTCATTGCTATTATATCAAATCGTCACGCTGATTGAGCAATTTTGAACAGCAATTGTTCCGATGGAGGTACATTGTTTCATCACCTGCATATTTAGCCGTCGGCACGGTAAAGTAGTAAGCGGACGGTATCTGTTTCGACGAAACGGAGAACGAGCATGAAATCCCTCGTTGTAAAACGTTCGATCGTTATCGCTGGCCACAAAACCAGCGTCAGTCTGGAAGAGCCGTTTTGGCTTGGTCTCAAAGAAATCGCGCACGGCCAGCAATTGACGTTGTCGACGATGGTCGGCGACATCGACACCAAGCGGCGGCAAGGCAACTTGTCCTCGGCGATCCGGCTATTCGTACTCGACGCCGTTCGCACACGAACGCCTGCGATGACACCAAGCGGCGTCCAAAACGCCGCCTGATGGCGCAGACGTCTCCAATCCGGTGCGCTGGCGGTTTAGTTACGCGTCGCCAGCAACCACCGGGCGGAGCGGTAAAAATTCCGACATCCGCGCTCCCGCGTAAAACGTTTTTTGAAATGCCGGACGTGCTTGTATCCGTACGTACCAGTCTGCCACGCGCGGATATTTTGGATCCCATATATCGGAAAAGCCGAGATCAGCCATGCGATCGATCAGCGGCGCGACAATGATGTCGGCCAGGCTGTATTGCGCGCCGAGGAGCCACGGACCGCTTTCGAGCGCCTGTTGCATGCGGCGGCAGGTGTTACCGAGTTGTTCGAGCGACGCCTCGACATCCTCCTTCTTGAAACCGCCGACGCCCATGCGCCGATAGAACTGCTTTCTGATCGGCCGCAGGTCGGACTGCTCGGCTTCAAACTGCTGGCGATCGAGCCCTTCGAAGCGCGGCAAAAAACCCATGTTAAATGAGGGCACGCGCACGGCCGCGGTGGGCACTTCTTCCAGAAACCGCATCCAGGCGCGCATGCGTGCGCGCTCGACCAAATCGTCCGGGGTCAGGCGCACGGCAGGATAACGCTCGTCTAGGTATTCGCAGATCACGCTTGAGTCGACGATAATGTTGCCGTCATCGACAAGCGTCGGCACCACGCCGTTCGGATTGATCTTCAGATATTCGGGCTTGAGGTGATCCTTGGCTTTGCCGAGATCGAGGCGGATGTCCTCGAAGGCGAGATCCTTTTCCGCAAGGCAAATCCGAACCTTCTGGCTGCAAGTCGAGTGCGCGGCATTGTACAAAGTCAGCATGCGATCCTCGGGCGAGGCGATTTTGCCGCAGCCTACCTCCCATCGCTGAGGCGGCGCCATACCCCTATCGCGGCGTCCAGGTTGCGGCTTATCATCTTTGCAATTGGCGCGAATGACGCCATTCGGGGAGGCACATGAAAAATCTAGTCGTTATTGCGCTCGCGATCTTGGCCGCCGTCGGTTCTGGCATATTCGGCGCGCAAGCAGAGAATTATCCGTCAAGACAGATCACCTTGATCGTTCCGTTTCCGCCGGGCGGTTCGACCGATATCGCCGCCCGCATCATGGCCGAGCACATGCGGGGGGCGCTCGGTCAGCCGGTGATCGTGGAAAATGTCGGTGGCGCCGGCGGCAGCATCGGCGTGCGCCGCGTCGCCCGCGGCACGCCGGACGGCTACACCATCGACATCGGACAATGGGACACGCATGTCGGCAGCATCATCTTCAACCTCGATTACGACTTGCAGAAGGACTTCGCGCCGATCGGCCTGATCACCATCAACCCGCAACTGATCGTCGCGCGCAAAAATCTGCCGGCCGACGATCTCAAAGGATTGGTCGCCTGGATGAAAGCCAATCCCGGCAAGATCAACTTCGTCAATCAGAATGCCGCCGGCAATGTCAGCGGCGTGCTGTTTGAAAATCTCACGGGTCAGAAGGTGCAGTTCATTCCCTATCGCGGCGCAGGACCGGCGATGACCGACCTGATGTCGGGCCAAGTCGATCTTGTCGTAGTGCAGGGCGCCATCGCACTGGCGCAGATTCGCGGCGGTAAGATCAAGGCGCTCGCCAATCTGTCGCCACAGCGTTCGGCGGCGATGCCGGACATTCCAACCTCCGATGAGAGCGGCGTACCGGGACTTTATATGGCCGGCTGGTTCGGCTTCTGGGCACCGAAGGGCACGCCGACGGACGTCGTCGCCAAACTCAACGCCGCGATGACCGAGGCTTTGGCCGATCCAACGGTGGTGGCGCGCTTCACAGAATTGGGCCTCGACGTCGCGCCAAAGGCGCAACAGACCCCGGCCGGCCTTGCGGCTTTTCAGCAGGCGGAAATCGACAAATGGTGGCCGATCATCAAATCCGCCGGGATAGGCGCGCAGGCGCAGTGATTTTGGCAAGGACCGGGTGTACCGTGTCGGCGAATCCACGCGATGGGGAACCCCGCATGAACCTGAAGTCGATCATTGTCGCACTGGCGATCGCCGCGTTGCCGGTTTGCGCGCAGGCTCAGCAGAAGCCGCAACAGGAGCCGCCCGCGGCGCCCAAGCCGACAAAGGCGTCGGCGCAAAAGGTCATTCAGATCATCAGCGGCGATAAGGCCAAGACGAAGCTGTACTGCGACATCGCCGCACTCAGCGATCAGATCGATGCGGCCGCGGAAAAGAAAGACGAGAAGAAGCTCGACGAGTTGTCACAAAAGGCTGACGAGATGGGCGCAAAAATCGGGCCCGAATATGTCGCGCTTTTGGACGGCCTGCAGGACATGGACCCGGGCTCGAAGGAGACCGATCCGCCCAGGGCGACCTTGGCATAGTAGCCGCGCCCGGGGGTCCAGCCGACGAACGGGTCGGCGGAGGCCGAGACGAA
>CAITEM010000452.1 GCA_903891395.1 uncultured Hyphomicrobiales bacterium
ATGACGCGATCGCGGGGCAATAATTTGCCACGACCGACGTGGCGTTCGCGGGCCTTCTCCGGGCCGCCTTTGGCGGCTTCCGCACGGCGCGCCCGCAATTCAGCCGTCAGCGCCGCCATGCGCTCCGCATTGGCGCGGAATTCGGCGGCGTTGGTGTCGATTGCGGACGAAAGAATCGCCAACAGGCCCTCCCCGGTCTTTTTCAAAGGGTGCCTTGAGGGAACCGGGAAGGCAATGGCGGGGAAAACCGGACATTTCCGCGCAAGGGAGGAACCGCGCCGCCGCCGCCGCGTTCACGTTCACACGCATAAGCGGTTTCGCGGGTTTTCCAGAGGAGGCTTACATGAGTCGTGCTCGTTTGCTGTCGACGGTCGCAGCGACCTTGGTGCTGTCCGCCACCGCCGCCTTCGCCCAGGCTCCCGCTAAAGATTCCACACCGGCCAATCCGGCGCCCGCCCCTGCCGCGCAGCAAAGCGCGCCGGCCGAGAAGGCCGCGCCAAGCATGAAGGCCGGGCAGCCGAACGCCGAAACCCATAAGGCCGGTCCCGCCGCGCAGAACAAGCCCGGCGCCGGAGACCATGCCGCCGACAAGGGTGCGATGGACAAAGCTGCCGAACAGAAGGCCCCGCTCAAGCCGAGCGATGCCAACGGCAGCAGCACCGTGAAGCCGAGTGCGACCAACGGCCAAGGTTCGGCGGCGGGCGCGGCCAAGCTGTCCACCGAACAGCGCACCAAGATCACCACGGTGTTTCAGCAGCACCGCGTCGAACCGGCCAAGCTCGATATCTCGGTCAGCGTCGGCACCCGCGTGCCGGACAGTGTGCACTATTATCCGATCCCGGAAGAAGTCGTCGTGATCTATCCGGAATGGCGCGGTTACGATTACATCTATGTCGGCGACCAGATCGTCATCCTCGATCCGCGTACGCACGAGATCGTCGCGATCATCGAAGCCTGATACCGTTGTCTGATACCGTTGCAAACGTCGTAGCCGTGGTGGGATACCGCGGCCGCGTTGCTTTGCCGTAAATATTGCCGAAGCCTTCGGAGTTCCGGGAACCCGGGTTCCTCGCCGCCCGTTGGGAAGCGTGCCGCGCTGCGGCATTCATCCCAAGGAGTCGACCCTTATGAAAAAACTCATCACCCTCGCCGCTGTTGCCGCGCTGATGGCCGGCATGGCCATCGCCAACGCACAGAACGCCGGCGGACCCGCCGGACCGAACGCGTCGCCGGGCAACATCAACAAAGGCGAAGTGCCCGACGGCAATGGCGGCCAGAGCGGCGCGGAAAGCGGCGCCACCGCGATGAAGCCCGGCATGGACACAGGCCGCGTCATCGGTAAAGCCAAGTTCTGCATCCAGACCAGCAAGAGCGGCGGCGGCGTCGAATGCACGTTTGCCAGCCTCCAGTCGTGCACACAGGAAGCGCAGCCGCGCGGTTTGCAGTGTTCGGAAAACCCGAATATGGGCACGACCGGTTCACGGTAATAAAACTTTAGGCAATTCCCGCGCCGTCTTACCGGCGCGGGGTTTGTACCCTGCATGGCTCGTCGCGCTTGTTTCATGGAACGCCCTTTCGCGCCGCACGTTGATCCACCGAATACCCCTTACAAACGGAAGGACATCGACATGAACAAAGATCGCGTTGAAGGCAGCTTCGAGCAGGCCAAGGGCAAAGTGAAGGAAGTCGCAGGCAAGGCCACCGGCGACAGCAAGCTCGAAACCGAAGGTAAGGCGCAGCAGGTCGCCGGCAAGGTGCAGAACGCCGTCGGCGGCGTGAAGGACACTGTCAAGGAAGCGCTCGACAACTAATCCGCCTCAGCCTTTGTGAAATGAAAACCCGGCGCTTGCGCCGGGTTTTTGTTTGCGTGCTCTTCACCCTTCCCGCGCCGCTGGTTTAGGCTCAGCGCCAACGACACAGGGGAAACGCATGCAAGGCAATGCCAGCGACTACAAGGATCTGAAACTCAAGCTTGAAGGTTTCGTGCCGCCGGGGCACGGCTTCCACCGCAACCTGCTGTTCGACGCGATGTACGCCTCATTGCCGCGCGACCCGAACGTCAAGGTGCAGATCTACAACGCCGAGATCGTGCCGGGCGGATTCACCAACTGGCATTGCCATAACGGCGCGGCGTTCTTCGTCGCCTTGCAGGGCCAGTTCGAAGCTCACTTCCAGGAAGGCGTGCTGGTCAAGGCCAAGGCCGGCGAATGCTATTCCGAGCCAATCGCCAAATTCCACCGCGGCCATAACCCGCACCCCGACCTGCCCTATCTCTGCGTCGGGCTGTGCTTCACGTCGCCGGACCGCGACCACGTCACCAATTCGGTCGAGCGTCCGTGGTGATCTAAATTCGCAGATCCGCGATCAGCGGCAGGCGCAGCACCGGACCGTCGGGCCGCGACACTAACGCGGCACGCCCTTGACCAGCGGCCAATCCGGCTCGTTGTGCTGCATGATCCAGGGCTCGCGCAGCGCGGCGTCGTGCCATTCCTTCCAGGCCGGCAGCGCCATCACCGCGTCCATATAAACCCGCGCTTCGGCGCTGACCGGCACGCCGTAACTGTGCAGGCGGGAGACCACCGGCGCATACATCGCATCGGCGGCGCCAAACGCACCGAACAGAAAATCGCCGCTCTCGCCGAAGCGCTTCCGGCAGTCACGCCACAAGGCGTCGATGCGCCAGACGTTCTCCATGACGTCGTCCGGCTGCGGCCGTGCCTTCGGCGGCAGCCACATGTTCATCGGGCAGGCCTTGCGCAGGGCCTGGAAGCCGCCATGCATCTCGTTGGCGACGACGCGGGCATGGCCCCGCGCGCGCGCATCGGACGGCCACAGGGCGGCACGCGGAAACTTCTCCGCCAGGTATTCGAGGATGGCCAGCGATTCCCAGATGACCACGTCGCCGTCGATCAGAACCGGCAGCTTGCCGGCCGGCGAATGCTTCAACACCTGTTCCCGGCTGCCCGGCTCGTAAAGCGGGATCACCTCTTCGTCGAAATCGATACCGGCGGCCTTCATCGCGATCCAGGGCCGCAGCGACCAGGACGAGTAGTTCTTGTTGCCGATGAGTAGTTTCAGGGACATGGGGTCTGTATTACCGGTATGGCGATGCTCGCTCAAGACGATCGCGGGTTGAAGGACTCAGGCCAACGGGGCACCATGCAGCCATGCCGAGCCTGACCCTGCCCGACTTGCTTGCCGTCGCCTACTTCATCGGCGCCTGGTTCGTCTATTCGCTGATCATCGAGCGGACCGAGAAAGGCCGCCACAGCCTCAATTCGCTGATGCACAGCTATCGAGACGACTGGATGGATCGGCTGATCGCACGCGAGATGCGCATGGTCGACGCCCAAGTCACGGCGGCGCTCCAGAACGGCACGGCCTTCTTCGCCTCCACCAGCCTGATCGCGATCGGCGGCGCACTGTCGCTGATGCGTTCCAGCGACGACATCCTGCCGATGGTCTATATGCTCAACATCGGCTCGGTTCCCTCACGGCAGTTATGGGAATTGAAGATGTTGGGGCTGATCGTCATTTTCATCTACGCGTTCTTTAAATTCGCCTGGTCGTACCGGCTGTTCAATTACTTCGCCATCATGGTCGGCGCGGCGCCGCCGCCGTCGGCCAAGGACACGCCCGGCGCCAAGGAATTCGCCCACCGCGCCGCCCGGCTGTGCGAAGACGCCGGCCGCCATTTCAACCGCGGACAACGCGCGTTCTTCTTCGCGCTCGGTTACCTCGGCTGGCTGCTCGGGCCCGTCCCCCTGGTGCTGACCACCACAGGCATCGTGATCGTGATGTGGCGGCGGCAATTTGCATCGGACGCGCGCAAGGCGTTCGACGTCGATCTGGACAAGCCCTAGGCCAATCCCATTAGGACCGCGAACAACGCCACCACCAGCACGCCGGTGCAGGCGGCCAGCACGGTGACGACGTTCTCGCTCCAGTCGGCGCGAAAGCCAATGCCGCCATACGCGGCCGGCTCGGACGGAGTTGTGGAATGGGTATCGAGCGACATGAGCGGATTCCTCTGTGGCAGAGCATCGCTGGATGGTGCGCGAGCACGCGGACGCGAACTCGGGCGCACGAATCGCCCTTGGTGCTGAAAGGATAACGCCGCTTCGCAAGGCCGCCAAATATGGCGCCGAGAGAACGCGCCCGTTCTCCCGGTCAGGCGGTAAGCCGATAGCGCGGCCATTTGCCCGGCATATATTGCGCCAGTAGGGCTACGCCGCTACGGCCGCCGCGTTAGCGCGACTTCTTCCATTCCTCGTAACGCTTGGTGTTCTCTTCGTTCGGCGGATAGAGGCCGGGGAGCTTCGCCCCCTTCTCCACTTCCTGCACCAGCCAGCTTTCCAGAAGCTCGTGCTCGGCGCCACCTTCGGCGACGAAATCGGCCAGATCCTTCGGGATCACAACCGCACCGTCATCGTCGGCGACAATGATGTCGCCGGGGAAAATCGCGCAGCCGCCGCAGCCGATCGGCTGGTCCCAGCCGACGAAGGTCAACTGGTTGACCGAGGC
>CAITEM010000453.1 GCA_903891395.1 uncultured Hyphomicrobiales bacterium
CCCGCGAGCTTGGCATAGACCTCGCCGGCGCTGCGCGCGCGGCCGGCGCTGTCGTAAAAGATGGTGCTGTTTGCCGCGGCGGCCTGCGGAAACATGTCGGCGGCTTTCGCCTGCGGATTGGTCGCCGCCGCGCCGATCAGCCGGCTGGCGCCGTCAGGTCCAAGAAAATGCGCGATGTAGAGTTCACCCTCGGTGGCAGGCCGGCCGATGGAGCTTTGAATCTGGTCGGCATTGGCGCGGGTGAAAGCACCGGCCATCGCGGCGCTGGCGGCCGGATCGCTGCGCAGCTGCATGATCGCGGTGCGCATGGCCGGATCGGCCACCTCGTAGCGCCCGTCGCTCGATTTCGAAATGGCGTCGGCAAAACGGCCATAGCCGCTGGCCGCGCCGCCCGTCTTGAGGGTGCCGAGCCAGGTCTGATCGATGAATTGATAGAGCCCCCTGGCCGACGAAGTCGAAGCCTGCGCCGCTGGGTTGAGGTTCGACTCGATCTTGGCGGTGGTCACCAGATATTCGAAGCTGATGCCGCTCGACTTCGCCGCCTGGCGGATCGCACCGGTGATCTGCGGCGCGGTATTCGCGGTTGCGGAATTGACGGCCATCGGGTTGCGCCTTGCGGGATACTCGGCTGCTATGGCCCCTCAAATGCACACGGGCCCTATCGACCATGGGCAAATATGGTAAATGAAGCCTTAATGGGCGCCTAAGCCCCTGCTTGGGTTGAAGATTTTTTGGAGGACAACGATGGTTGCGACAGTTCAACGGCATCAACGCGGCGGCCTTTATTTCGAGGATCTCGAGGTCGGGAAGACCTATGAGCACCCGCTTCGCCGCACCGTGACCGAGATGGACAACATGTTGTTCTCCAACATGACGCTCAACCCGCAGCCCCTGCATATCGACCGTCACTTCTGCGAGACCGAGACCGAGTGGGGCCAGCCGCTGATGAACTCGCTGTTCACCCTCGGCCTGATGATCGGCATCCAGGTGTCCGACATGACGGTCGGCACCACGATCGCCAACCTCGGCATGACCGACGTGAAATTCCCCAACCCGCTGTTCGAGGGCGACACCGTCAACTGCACCACCACCGTGATCAGCAAGCGCGCGTCGAAATCGCGCCCCGGCGCTGGCATCGTCGAATTCCACCACAAGGCCTTCAAGCAGGACGGCACCTTGGTCGCCGAATGCCACCGCAACGCCTTTATGGTCATGCGGCCGAAATGATGCGCTCTCTTCTGTTCGTTCCCGCCGATGGCGGCGCCAAGCTGGACAAGGCGATGGCCAGTGGCGCTGACGGCGTCATCATCGATCTTGAAGATTCCATCACGCCCGAGCGCAAGCCGCAGGCGCGCGCCGCGTGCCTCAAATTTCTGAAAGCCACCGCCGCCAAGAAGGATCGCCCACGTCTGCTGGTGCGCATCAACGGCCTCGACACCGGCATGACCGACGCCGACCTCGACGCCATTGTCGCCGGCAAGCCGGACATCATCGTGTTTCCCAAAGCTGAAGGCGGTTCGACCGTCGTCCATCTCGACGCCAAGCTGACCACCCGCGAAGCCATCGCCGGCCTGCCGGAGGGCTCGATCAAGGTGCTGGCGCAGGCGGTGGAATCCGCCGCCGGACTGTTCACCGCCGGGACCTATCGCGACGCCAGCAAGCGGTTGATCGGTATGACCTGGGGGCCGGAAGACATCTCCGCCGAGCTCGGGGCCGAGTCCAATCGAGACGAGCACGGCCTGCTCACCGAGCCCTATCGCCTCGCCCGCAATATCTGTCTCTACGGCGCCGCGGCGGCAAAGCTGCCGGCGATCGAAACTGTCTATGTTGATTTCCGCAACACCGAGGGTCTGCGCCGCGACACCACGGAGGCGCGGCGCGACGGCTTCACCGGCCGTCTTGCCATTCATCCGGCGCAGGTGGCGATCATCAACGAAGTGTTCACGCCGACGCCGGAGCAGATCGAGAAAGCCAAGATGGTGGTCGCTGCCTTCGCCGCTAAGCCCGGCGCCGGCGCGGTCGGCATCGACGGCAAGATGTTCGACCGCCCGCATCTGGTGCGCGCACAGAATTTGCTGGCGCGTTTGAAGCCTTAGCCTGGATCACTTCTTCCCGTAGGTCGCCACGGGATCGAAGGTCTTCTCCGCGTCGCGGAATTCGAGCTTCAGCGCGCCTTTCTGCCCGAGCGGCACCGCGCGATAGAAGCACGACCGCCGGCCGGTGTGGCAGGCGCCGGGGCCGTCCTGCTCGACCTTGAGCCACAGTGCGTCCTGGTCGCAGTCGGTGCGCAGTTCGACGACACGCTGCAGGTGACCGGAGCTCTCGCCCTTTTTCCAAAGTTTCTGGCGCGAGCGGCTGTAAAACCAGGCCTCGCCGCTCTTGACAGTCTTGCGCAATGCTTCAGCATTCATGTGCGCGACCATCAGCACGTCGCCGGATTTGACGTCGGTCACGACGGCCGTCACCAGCCCGTCGGCATCGAACTTCGGCGCAAAGCCCAAGCCCTCCTCGACGTCGGCGGTCGAGCCACGCGGCGAAAATGAAGATGTGTCAGTCACGGCAGCCTCGCGTTAGGACGCGGGGTTCAGCGCACCCCACGCAGCATGGACATGAAACGAACTTGCTCGTTGGCTTCGCGGAATGCGCCGGTGAAATGCGTGGTCACCGTCATCGAACCCGGCTTGGTGACGCCGCGGATCGACATGCACATATGCTCGGCTTCGATCATCACCGCGACGCCGCGGGGCTTGAGAATTTCCTCGATCGCGGTCGCGATCTGCGAATTGAGATGCTCCTGCGTCTGCATGCGGTGCGCATAGACGTCAACCAGGCGCGCCAGTTTCGACAGGCCGACGACGCGGTCCACCGGCATATAGGCGACATGCGCCTTACCGTAGAACGGCATCATGTGGTGCTCGCAGTGCGAATAGAACGAGATGTCCTTGACGAGGACGAAGTCGTCATAGCCGCCGGTCTCACTGAAGGTGCGGTCCAGCACCTCGGCCGGGCATTCGCGGTAGCCCTGATAGACCTCCTCGTAGGCGCCGATAACGCGCTTGGGAGTATCCAGCAGGCCCTCGCGGCTCGGATCGTCGCCGGCGTAGGCGATCAACGTCCGCACGGCCGCCTCGGCCTGCTCGCGCGACGGCCGCGGCTCGACCGGAGTCGGCGCGGCGCGCACGTGTTCCGACAGGCCTTGCTTGGGAAACGGCTTGATGATCGGGCTCTTCGCGTCCATTGCGGCCTCTCCGTTCGACCGGCGCATGCCCCTAAAGGCTATGCCGGAAGTGTCACCGGGTGGCCGTCAAGTACGTCCAAGTACCCTTCTCGTGCCACTGTGTAGCCCCTATATATTGGTTTGCGCGGCCTAGGCAATGTGCCGCTGGAAAAACGATCAATTTCAATGCTTAACGAGGTCTACAACAGCAAAATTCTCGACCTGGCGGGCAACATCCCCCGCCTCGGGCGCCTTGACGCGCCCGACGCCAGCGCGACCGCCCACTCCAAGTTGTGCGGATCGACCGTCACCGTGGACGTCAAGATGAACGGCCCGGTGGTCACGGATTTCGCCCACGACGTGAAAGCCTGCGCGCTCGGCCAGGCGTCGTCGTCGATCATGGCCCGCTACGTGGTCGGCTCGTCGCCAAGCGAGCTGCGTGAATTGCGCGAGACGGTGCGCAAGATGCTCAAGGAAAATGGCCCGCCGCCGTCCGGCAAATGGGCCGACATCGCCTTGCTCGAGCCGGTGCGCGACTACAAGGCGCGCCACGCCTCGACGTTGCTGACGTTCGACGCTGTCGTGGATGCGGTCAATCAGATCGAAGCCAAGCAGAAGCAGGCGGCGGAATAACTTCTACTGCGCCGACGTCGCCATGCCACCGGTCTTGCGCGGCGCCAGATCCGCACGATCGCCGATGCCTTTGCTGCAGCTCGCCGCCAATTCCGGCATGCCGCCCTGTGCGCCGGTGTTGCCGATGCGGATCACCGTGACCATGCCTTTGCTTTCGGTTTCGACCACGACCGACCGGTTGCCCTGCGAGGCGAAAGCGCCAACCACCGGAGCTTCGACTTGTCCCGCCGCAAAGGTCACGAGTTCATCCGGCGTGCCGCGCCGGTCCGACGACGTCACCTTGAGGGTGGCCGCGGTGCTGCCGATCCTGACGGTGACGGAGCCGAGCGCGTCCGGCAGCGGCAATTTGTCGCCGCCGCGCCGGTGTTCGACATAGCTGACGTCGAAATTACCGCCGCCGTCGCCGCAGCCCAGGACAAGATCGAAGCTGCCGATGGTCTCACCTTCGACCGTCAAGGGATGATGCCGCGCCAAAGTCGCGGTGCCGTCGCGATCGACCACGGCCCAACGCTGATTGCTGATCGCGCTGGCGCGCGCGCCGTCGGTCACGCGACGCACCGCAGGTGCCGCGGCTGCGGCCGCGGGCGAAGCCGCGACGTTCGCCGCAACGGGCGGGCTCACGTCTTCCGTCGCCAACCGGGTGCTGCGCAACTCGTCCCGCGTCAGGGAATGCATCGGCTCCCACGGCGGAATGCGCAGCGCCAGATCGAGCAGATCCATCGACGCGCCCATCTCGCTTGTGTAGCGAGCCAACCGCCCGATATCGCGCTGAACCAGCACGAGGTCCTCGGCCGAATAATTCGCCGCGGTCGGATCTTCGCGGCGGTCGCCAAGCCATATCTGATGCACCATCACGCGCGCGTCGACCGGCACGGTGCGCTGGACGCCGGCGAGCAGCACAAAGGCGCACATCGACTCGCAGTCGGCGCGCGGCAACACCGCGGTCCGCGTTTCGGCATTCGCCGCCGCGGGCAGATCGACGACACGGCCGACCGTGGTGTTGAGCGAAAGCTTGCGGATTTCACGGCCGAGCGCGAGCGCGCCGATAACCGAGCCGCCGTCGGAATCCAGCACGACGGTGGCGCCCGAGAGAGTTTGCCCTTTGGCGAACTGCAGAAAGTCGCGCGCGCTGTCGGAGGTGATGGCGCCGGAAGCAGAAATCCAGGTCGGGCATTTGCCGTCGCAGGTTTCGGTCGCGCCTGGCGTGCGCAAGTCGAAGTGCATCGGCAGCGAGCGGTCGCTCGCGCCTGAAGCCGGCAAAATCAAACCCGTCGTCGCAAATGCGAGCGCGGTCGCAAAGCCAAGGGAACGAAGCATCCTTCCCCCTTCTGGCCGCCGCTCTCTTTGTTTTCTTCTTGTTTTTGACGTGGTTGCCCACGTTGCTGAGTTCGGCAGCGTCATGAACCCGAATGTGTCATTTTTAATAAGTGGGGAGAGTCGGGTCTAGTGTAAAAAAGTCGCGGTGTTTGACGGAATGATGGGCAGTTCCGCAATTCGGAACTCTGATGAAATCGGACTCGACGCGATGAACGAGCAACAAACTCCAACGCCGGGTTTTGCAGCAGCGCCAAGGATTTTCGGGCGCGCTTTGGTCGCGATCTACCGTCACACGCTGTCGCCTTTGATCGGTCCGCGCTGCCGTCACCTGCCGAGCTGCTCTGAATATGCCGACGAATCGATCACCCGGTTTGGCCTCTGGGCGGGCTCCTGGATGGCTTTGGCGCGAATCACACGGTGCCAGCCCTGGGGCACCCATGGCCTCGATTTCGTCCCGGCGGCGCTGCCGGCCGGCGCGACATGGTGGCTGCCCTGGCGTTATGGACGCTGGCGGGGGACGAATGAGACCCCGCCCGGCCAGCAGTTGCGCTGAGGGAACCGCCTGTTATATCCCTGCCGCATTCAATGACGCTTACCTGCATTCGTAGGCAGCGAGTGAGCAACAGGAGACGCTTATGGTCGCGCTGACCTTTCCCGATGGCGCGCGTCGGGACTATCCAGATGGCATCACCGGCCTCGACATCGCCAAGGGCATTTCACCGTCTTTGGCCAAACGCACCGTGGCCATGGCACTCGACGGCACCGTCGTCGATCTCGCCGACAGAATCGAAAAAGACGCCAAGGTCGAGTTCGTGTCCCGCGAAGACCCCCGCGCGCTGGAACTGATCCGTCACGACACTGCGCACGTGCTCGCCGAAGCGGTGCAAGACCTTTGGCCCGGCACGCAAGTCACCATCGGCCCGGTGATCGAGAACGGTTTCTATTACGACTTTTTCCGCAACCAGCCGTTCACGCTGGAAGATCTGCCCGTCATCGAAAAAAAGATGAAGGAGATCGTCGCGCGCGACAAACCCTTCACCAAGGAAGTCTGGACGCGCGAGCAGACCAAGCAGGTGTTCCGCGACAACGGCGAGATGTTC
>CAITEM010000454.1 GCA_903891395.1 uncultured Hyphomicrobiales bacterium
CCCTCACCGTTCCACCAGCGCGATGCGGCTGTTGTAGATGTTCATGAGCAGCGAGGTGACGAGACTGATGGTGAGATAGACCGCCATGGTGATGGCGACGACTTCGACCGCCTGCCCGGTCTGGTTCAGAACCGTACCGGTGAACACCTGCACCAGGTCGGGATAGCCGATGGCGACGGCCAGCGAGGAGTTCTTCGTCAGGTTGAGATATTGGCTGGTCAGCGGCGGGATGATGACGCGCATCGCCTGCGGCACCGTGACCAACCGCAGTGTCGGCTGCGGCTTGAGGCCGAGCGAATAGGCCGCCTCGGTCTGGCCGCGCGACACCGCGAGGATGCCGGCACGAACCACTTCGGCAATGAAGGCGGCGGTGTAGATCGACAGGCCGAACAGCAGCGCGGCGAATTCCGGCAGCACTTCCAGGCCGCCGCTGATGTTGAAGCGTCCCGCCTGCGGGAAGCCGAATGACAGCGGAAAACCCAGGACGATCAAGACCAAGATAGGCAGACCGACGATCAGGCCGATAGCGGCGGCAAACACCGGCGCCTGCTGGCCGGTCTGCTCCTGGCGCTTGCGCGCCCAGATGTAGAAGGCGATCGACGCCACAATACCGGCGAAAAATGCGACGACGACCCACACGAAGCCCGGCCCGAAGATCGGGTTCGGCAGAAACAGCCCGCGATTGTTGAGCACGAGACCGCCGGGAATTTTGTAGCTGTCGCGCATCTCCGGCAACGTCTTGAGCACGGCGTTGTACCAGAACAGCAATTGCAGCAGCAGCGGTATGTTGCGGATGGTTTCGACGTAACCGGTGGCGGCCTTGGAGACGAGCCAGTTCTTCGACAGCCGCGCGATGCCGATGATGAAGCCGATAATCGTGGCGAAGATGACGCCGAGGCCGGCCACCAGCAGCGTATTGAGCAGACCCACCCAGAAAGCACGGCCGTAGGTCGAGCCCTGCGCGCTGTATTCGATCAGCGTCTGGCTGATGTCGAAGCCGGCGGTGTTGTGCCAGAAGCCGAAGCCGGACGCGATATGCGCGCGCTCGAGATTGGTGATGGCGTTGCGCGCGGCCACGTAGATCAGAAAGGCGACGACGGCGCAGAGCGCTACCTGATAGGCAATGCTGCGGACCTTGGGGTCATTGTAGAAGGCAACCCGTGCGGGGGGTAACCCCGCCGGAAGGTCAGTCGACATTTACCCCTCGTCTCCCCCTGCCCATCGCGGGACTTCAAGCGAAACGCCGCGGCTGGTGGGCCGCGGCGTTGCCGATCAGCGAACCGGCGGCGCGTAGACGATGCCGCCTTTGCTCCACAGTTTGTTCAAGCCGCGCTCGATCTTGAGCGGCGAATTGGCGCCGACATTGCGGTCGAACACTTCGCCGTAATTGCCGACGGCCTTGACGATCTGCACCGCCCAGTCCTTCGGCAAACCAAGCTGCTCGCCGTAATTCCCTTCGGTACCGACAAAGCGCTTGATGTCCGGGTTCGTCGAACTCAACATTTCGTCGGCGTTCTTCTGCGTCATGCCCAGTTCTTCGGCATTGATCAGCGCGAACAGCGTCCACTTGGCGATGTCGAACCACTGGTCGTCGCCATGGCGTACCGCGGGGCCGAGCGGCTCCTTGGAAATGATTTCGGGCAGCACGATGTGATCGTCGGCATTGGCCAAGCGCAAACGCTCGGCGTACAGGCCCGAGGCGTCGGTGGTGTAGGCGTCGCAACGGCCGGCGTCATAGGCCTTCACCGCTTCGTTGGCGGTGGCGAAGGTGACGGTCTTGACCTGCATGTTATGGGCGCGGAAGTAATCCGACAGATTGAGCTCGGTGGTGGTGCCCTGCTGCACGCAGACGGAGGCACCGGCGAGTTCGAGCGCCGAATTTACCTTCAGCGCCTTGCGCACCATAAAGCCCTGACCGTCGTAGTAATTGACGCCGGCAAAGTTCAAGCCAAGCGAAGTGTCGCGCGACGAGGTCCAGGTGGTGTTGCGCGCCAGCACGTCGACTTCACCGGACTGCAGCGCGGTGAAGCGATCCTTGGCGGACAACGGCACGAACTTGACCTTGTTGGGATCGCCCAACACAGCAGCGGCCAACGCCTTGCAGTAATCGACGTCGAGGCCGGTCCATTTGCCTTGCGCGTCGGGCAGACCGAAACCGGCCAGCGTGCCGTTCGATCCGCAGTTCAATGAGCCACGATCCTTGACGGATTTCAGCGTCTGGGCGGATGCGCTTTGCGCGGCAAACACCACGGCGAGCGCGACGATACCGAAAATCTTTTTCATCTGGCAGCCTCTTCAACGCATAACGGGATGCGGCGCCCCTCGGCGGTCAGCCAAGCAATTCTCCGGCCAACGCGCCTCGGCGTGACGAAAGATCGCAAGCTCAGCTTTCCATCGAGCCCTCTGGCTTTTCATATCTCAGACCGGGCGGGTTGTAAGGTCAAGGGGTTGATACTTAAGGCCGCCGCAGACCCCATTGTCAGCGATTTCGACCGCCGTGCATGGGACCCAATTAAAGGCAAAGATGGCGAAAAACCCGCCAAAGCTGAAAACCGGCTCGTCAACGCCGGACGCGACCTGCGAGCCCTTGCTGAACTCGACAGCGGCTCCGCCGAGGTGGCTGTCACAAATTAGCTAGATGGCGGCCGCGCCGCCGCTGCGGATGACGAACTGCAGATTGCGCAGATAAACAAAAACGCCGAATGCCTGGCCGATGATGAACACCGGATCCTTGCGGTACAGCGCGTAGCCGAGCAGCATGAAGCCGCCGCCGATGGAGAATATCCAGAACGCGGTCGGCACCACGCTGCGCCCCGCGCGTTCCGAGGCAATCCACTGCACCACGAAGCGCATCGCGAACATGATCTGCGCGACGTAACCGATCAGGATGCCCCAATCGAGACCGCCGGCGAACACGTCGTGCAGATAGCCGCCGACGGCATGGGTGATGTCCACCAACATAGATTAGTCCTCCACAATTTCCGGTACGCGCTTCTTGCGGCGGATCAGCCACCACACGCCGGCCAGGTCGAGAATGCCGACCCAGAGCCGGTCCCATAATCCATAATTCGACACGCCACTGCCACGCGGCCGGTCGACGACGTCGACATAACCGATGTCGTAGCCTTCGCGTTTCACCAGCGCCGGCAGAAAACGATGCAGACCGTCGAAATAAGGCAGCGACAAAAACACATCACGGCGAAACGCTTTCAACCCGCAGCCGGTATCGCGCGTGCCGTCGCGCAGCTCCGCGCCGCGCACGCCGTTGGCGATGCGCGATTGCAGCTTCTTGAAACCGCCGGACTTGCGGCCGACGCGCTGGCCGGCGATCAGACCGACGCGCGGCGCACCCGCTTCGAGCGCGCGCAACATCAAAGGGATGAAAGCCGGATCGTTCTGGCCGTCGCCGTCAATGGTCGCTACCATCGCGCCACGCGAGGCGGCGACACCGCTGCGCACCGCGCAAGACTGTCCGCAGGATTGCTTATGCCGCACACGGCGCAGCCACGGATGCAACGCCATCAGCCTTTTCAACTCGGCCTCTGTGCCGTCGGTGGAACCGTCATTGACATAGACGACCTCGAACGGCCAATGGCCCTCGAGCGCCTTGCCGATTTCCGCTACCAGTGGCGCGACATTACCGGCCTCATTGCGGACCGGCACCACGACGGACACCGCCGGATCATTCGTGTTCATTGTCATGGTCCCGCCGGCAGCCGAAAGGCCGCATCTGCCCGCTTCTTATTAAGCCAATAGCTCGCGAGCAACTGATTTGATACGCCGCCACGAGGGGCCGGGATAAAGGTCAATCCGGTTGTCCGAGTACGCGGCAAATGCCAGGCGCCGCAGCGCGAAATAGTGCCGCACCATCAGGGCACCGACCGCCCCGACCAGCAGACCGGCCAAAACATCGCTCGGATGATGCGCCGTCAGCACGACACGACTGACGCAGATCAGCAGCGCATAGATCACCACATACACCCGCGATTTCGGCCACAGCGTGCCGAACGCGACGACCGCAGCCCCGACCGTCGTGGTGTGACCCGACGGCAGGCTGGCATAGGCCGCGACAGCCCAGGTGAACGGCTTGAACAGATACGGATCGGCGGCGCCGCCGACGAAAGGACGCGCCCGGCCGATCAACTGCTTCACGATGGTAGTGAACAGGCCCGGCACAGCGACGGCAACGAACAGAAAGCCGACGCGCACCATGATCGCCGCCATCACCCGTTGCGAAGCACGCAACAACCGTCCCTGCAGCGCGGCGAGCACAAGAAACAGAATGCCGACCGGCCACAGTACCCAACCGGCTTTACCGAAGTCGGTAATAAAGTCGAAAAAATCGCGCAGCCCCTGCGGCAGCGTGCGCGCATAGATAATGGCCGCCGCGTCGAAGAAATATTGCACGACAAGAAACACGGCGACGCAAGCAGCAACGGCGAACGTGATCCTGCCGGGAGACCACCACCACCGATCCAGAGGATGAATACGCGGCGGCCGCAGCAACGTCTTGATGCTGCCGAGAACATTGGCGGGCCAGCGCTTCAACGCATCGATCCATGTGCCGACAGCATCGGCCTTCAAGTGATGCGCGACCGTCATGGCGTTACCGAGCGGAACACCGCCAGATTCACCTGCCGCCCGATGCTGATGTTGTAACCCTCGATGCGCTGGCTCAACGCATAGCGTAACCCGATGGCATTGGCGCGCTGCACGAAATTGCGTTCGCTGCGTGGATCGACGAGCACGAAATGGCATTCGCCGGCGCCAAGAAACTCGGCTGCGCCCGCGCCATCTGTGAACCTGGTACCGGTGCCGACCATGAACACCAGGCTTGGTTCCTGATAGGCAAAGGTCGAGGCGACAGCCGGGTCTTTGCAGCCACTGCCGTGGATTTCGTCGGCGATGAGCTTGCTCGGAAACAACGCCGGCAGCAGCGGAAACATCACGGCATAGACGGTGATCGAGATGAACACCGACGCGATCATGCCGCGCAACAGCGAGCGCTCGGCGCCGTCCACGTCGTAAAGCCGCCAGGCGAACAGGCCGAACACCAAAGCCGCCGCCGCAAAGGGCCACGCGACGATGCCGGGATCGCGCCCGATCCAGATGAAGCCCGCCACCACCGCGACCGCGATCACCGCGGGGAACACGAACCAGCCGACGGTGCCGCGCACCATCCAGCGCGTCTTTGCCAGACCGCCGGGACCGACAATGCCGGCGATCAAAATGGCGATGGCAGGATACAGCGGGAGGACGTAATGCGGCAGCTTGGTCATCACCATCTCAAACACGATCCATGACGGCACCAGCCAGGCCAGCAGGAACTCCGCGCCGGGCTCGCGCCGCGCCTTCCACACCATCGGCGCGGCAAGGCCAGCCAATACGCTGCCAGGCCAGAACGTCACCCAGAACAACGCCAGGTAATATCCAGGCGGCGCGCCGTGCGCCTCCTGCCCGCTTGTGATCTTCGACAGCATGTCGTCGCCGACCGCTTGCACGAAGAAACTGTCGCCGGACTTGGCGACGATGGCGATGAACCACGGCAGCACCAGCACGATCAGCCACGCCAGCCCTGCAAACGGCCGCAGCCGCAGCATCCAGCGCCAGGAGCGATCGGTAATCGACAAGGTCAGCGCGGTAAGCACGACGAACATCAGGATCAGCGGACCCTTGAGCAGCACACCGCCCGCCAGCGCGGTCCACAGGATCGCCGGCATCTTCCAGCCGAGCACCGCCTCGGGCGCACGACGCCCCAAAAGATAAATGCGCGCCATCGCGCCCATGGCCGCGACCGAGGTGAACAACAGCATGGCATCGGTCTTGGCGAGACGCGCTTCAACGCCCAGCAGGATCGAACTCGCCATCATCAAGGCCGCCAGCAACGCGGCACGGCGCGTGACGAAGGCAAGCGCCGCCCAATAGGTCAGC
>CAITEM010000455.1 GCA_903891395.1 uncultured Hyphomicrobiales bacterium
ACCACGCCTATCCGTTCGAACTGTCCGGCGGCATGTGCCAGCGCGTCGTCATCGCGCTAGCACTGGCCTGCCGTCCGCAATTGCTGATCGCCGACGAGCCGACCACCGGCCTCGACGTCACGACGCAGAAGGCGGTGATGGACCTGACGGTCGAACTGACGCGCGAGCGCGGCATGTCGACCATTCTGATCACCCATGATCTCGGTCTTGCCGCGGCCTATTGCGACCGTGTGGTGGTGATGGAGAAAGGCCGTATCGTCGAGACCGCGCAGTCGTCGGCTATCTTCAAGAACCCGGAACACGCTTACACCCGCAAGCTGATGCGGGCGACGCCGCGGCCCGGCGTAACCTTGCGCGACCTGCTGCCGGAAGAAGAATCGAAGCGGCCGAAGGCCATCGCGACAATGGCCAACGCCAAAGCACCGGCGAAGAGCGTCAAGGGCGTCGAGACGCCGCTGCTGGTCGTCGAAAAGCTGATCAAGGAGTATCCGCGCCAGGGCGGCGCGGCGTCGCTCGGCAAGATTTTCGGACCGAGACCGTCGGTGCAGCCGGACAACTTCCGCGCCGTCGACGGCATCAGCTTCACCATCGCGCGCGGCGAAAGCGTCGGGCTGGTCGGCGAATCCGGTTGCGGCAAATCCACCACCTCGATGATGGTGATGCGGCTGATCGACAAGAGCGACGGCCTGATCATGTTCGACGGCGAGGACATCGGCGCCATTCCGGCGCGCAGCTTCGCCACGCTGCCGCAACGCAAACGTATCCAGATGGTGTTCCAGGACCCCACCGACAGCCTCAATCCGCGCTTCACCGCGGCGCGCTCCATCGCCGATCCATTGCTGCAACTCGGCGGCATCTCGCGCGACGAAGTGCGGGCGACGTGCGAAGCGCTCGCAACCCAGGTCGGCCTGCCGCTCAACCTGCTCGACCGGTTCCCGCACCAGATGTCCGGCGGGCAGAAGGCGCGCGTCGGCATTGCACGCGCCATTGCGCTGCATCCGGACCTGATTATCCTCGACGAACCAACCGCGGCGCTCGACGTCTCGGTTCAGGCGGTTGTGCTTAACCTATTGCAAGACCTTAAAGATTCGCTCGGCATGAGCTATCTTTTCGTATCGCATGACCTCAACGTGGTGAGCATGTTATGCGACCGGGTGATCGTGATGCAGACCGGCAAGATCGTCGAACAAGGTCCGACCGAACAGGTTATGGTCGCGCCGCAGGCGAGCTATACCCGCGATCTGCTGGCGGCGATTCCGCACCCGCCGATTTGAGTAAAGCGCGCGCGAAGGTTTTCACATGAGCTTGTTGGCTCCCGGCCCGAACACGCAAGGGATCGTCTTGCCGCGCAAGACGCTGGCCGAGGAACTGCGCCTGCAACTCGCCGACGAGATCGTCAGCGGCGCGCTGGCGCCTGGCGCCGCGCTCGACGAAACCCGCATCGCGAAACGCTTCGAGGTGTCGCGCACGCCGGTGCGCGAGGCGATCCGTCTGCTGGTGGCGAGCGGTCTCGTTGAAGTGCGCGCGCATCGTGCCGCCGTGGTGGCGCAGCCGAGCGCCGATCAGCTTGCCGGCATGTTCGAGGTGATGGCGGAACTCGAGGCGCTGTGCGCCGGTTTCGCCGCCGAACGCATGAACAGCATCGAGCGGCGCGTGCTGGAAGATTACCACGAGGAACTGCGGGTGATGATCCAGAGCGGCGATCCGCAGCGCTATCACGAGGTCAACGAAGCGTTTCACAACAGCATCTATACCGGCGCGCACAACACCTATCTCGCCGAGATCACGCTGGCGACGCGCTCGCGCGTGCAGCCGTTCCGCCGCGCGCAATTCCGCAACCTCGGCCGTCTGGCGAAATCGCACGTCGAGCATGACCGTGTGGTGCAGGCTATTTTGCGCGGCGAGCAGGGTATAGCGTCGTCGGCGATGTTCGCGCACATCATCACCGTGCGCGAGGAATACGAGCATTATACGGAGACGATTTAGACCGTCACCCTGAGGTGCTCGGCGCGAAGCGACGAGCCTCGAAGGGCGACAGCCTGACCCTCTCATCCTCGAGGCTCGCTAACGCTCGCACCTCAGGATGACGGGTATTGACAGTTATTTCTGCGCCAAAAACTTACGCCAGCCACCGAAGCTTGAAATATCGCGCGCGCCGTCGATCGCGGCGGCTTCGAGCAGAAAACCCTTCACGCCGCGGCCGTCGGCGAGGGTGAGCGTACCAATCGACAGCGGCGACGGAATGCCATCGACGAACCGGCCGAAAGCTTCCAGCGGCAGCGCCCAGACTTCGACCTCGATCGCCGCGCCCTTACCGCCGCCAACGCGCAGCAGGCCGGGCTTCGGCGGCACCGTGCCGTTGAGCGCGTAGAGTCTGTAGTCCGGTGCGGTTTTGGTCGCTTCGAGCAGGCGAGCGCCGAGCGCATGCAGTTCGCCATTGAGCGGCAAGCCCGACAGATGGGCGCCGACCACTGCGACGGCTACTTCACCGCTGGCGGGCCTAGTGACGTCCGGCTGCAACAGCGGCTGCGGCAAGTCGAGCGAACCCATCGGCAGCTTGGTATCGGCGTGGAAGACGCGGCCGATCTCGGCCAGCCGCGCGTCGTCGCCGCCGGGCGCCAGCAGCGTAATGCCGAAGGGTAGGCCGTCACCAGTGAACGAGGCCGGCAGCGCCAGACCGCAGAGATCGAGCAGGTTGACGAAGTTGGTGTAAGTGCCGAGCCGGCTGTTGAGCTGGATCGGGTCGGCCAGCACCTGCTTGACGGTGTAGGTGGTCGGCGCGGTCGGCAGCGCCAGGGCATCGACCTGATGCGTGAAGATGTAGCCGGCGACGCGGCGCAGCCGCTCCAGTTTGTAGAACGCGGTGAAGGCATCGATGGCGGTCGGACGCAGGCCGCTGAGGATGATCTCCTTGGTCACCGGATGGATTTCGTCTGGCGCCGACGCCAGCAGCGAGCGCGCGGTGATGGTGCGCTCGGCGACCCAGGGGCCGTCATAGAGCAGCCGCGCGGTCTCGTAGAACGGCTCGATATCGACCTCGACGATCTCGCAGCCGAGCTTCGCCAGCCGTTCCAGCGCGGCATTGTAGCCAGCCTCGTATTGCCGATCGCCGAAGAACAGACGCTGGCCGGACAACGGCACGCCGAGTTTGACATGCGCGGGCATCGAGCCGGGCGTGCCGAGCGGGCGTACACGCGAATAGCTGTCGGCGGCGTCCGGCCCCGCCATGACACCGAGCGCGGCCCAGGCGTCGTCAACCGTCAACGCAAAAACGGAAACGCAATCGAGCGTGCGGCACGCCGGTACCACGCCGTTGGTCGAGATCAGGCCGAGGCTGGGCTTCAGGCCCACGATATTGTTGATGCCGGCCGGCACGCGGCCAGAGCCGGCCGTGTCGGTGCCGAGCGCCAGCGGCACCAGCCCGGCGCCGACGGCGACGCCGGAGCCAGAACTCGAGCCGCCCGGAATGAGATCGGGATTGAAGGGATTGCGCGGCACGCCGTAGGGCGAGCGCACGCCGACCAGGCCGGTGGCGAACTGATCGAGATTGGTCTTGCCGACGACGATGGCGCCGGCGGCACGCAATTTGGCCACCGCGGTCGCATCGACCGTCGCGTTGTATTTGAAAGCCGGACAGGCGGCCGTGGTCGGCAGGCCGGCGACGTCGATATTGTCTTTGACGGCGACGGGTATGCCGTAAAGCGGCAGGCTCGCGTCAGTGAGCGCGCGCGCCTCCGCCACCGCTTCGGCTTCGGGGCGCAGCGCGATGAAGATGGCGTCGTCGCCCCGGGCGCGGATACGGGCGTAACTGCGCGCCACGGTCTCGGCCGGCGTCATGGTGCCGGCCCGGTGGGCGGCCACGAGCGCGGCAACGGTTTCAGCCAAGGCAGCCCCCAAAAAGACCAACAAAAACAGTGCCGCCCCGGCTCAGGCGTGCCCTTTCTTGTGCGAAAATTTGAGGCTTTACGCAACAAAAAGCTGGCTTTGCGGCACCTGCGCCTTTCGCGGGAAAAATCGGTGCGAACCCACATCCACCGCCCCGGCTTGTTCGTACAGAGTGTTTGGTTCGCACTGGAGCAAGCAATGCTTTACGCCATTACCTACGTATCGATTATCGTGCCGTTCTGCCTGCTCGACGGCGTCTGGCTGACCGTCATGGGCAGCCTTTTATACCGGCCGACCTTGGGAAATATCCTGCTGCCGACCCTCAATGCACCGCCGGCCGCGGTTTTCTACCTGGTGTATCCTATCGGAATTCTGGTGTTTGCCCTATTACCGGCGCTGAAGGCCGGGTCGGTGACGCCGGCGCTGATCTATGCCGCGCTGTTCGGCGCGCTGGCCTATGCCACTTACGACCTCACCAATTACGCCACGCTGCGCAACTGGACACTGCTGATCACGGCACTCGACATTGCCTGGGGCGCGTTCGCGTCGGCGGTGGCGGCCGCGGTGGCCTATTACGCGACTCGCGGCATCGGCGCATGGCTCGGCATTTCCTGACGGCGACCTAGCGCGGCTTGAGCCGGTAGTGGCCGACGCCCCACTCCGCGCCGTCGGCGTGACCGAACAGACCGGCGGTGGCGAGAAAGAACAGCCGCCAGCGGCGGCGCCATAAGGTCGCATCGTCGCCATAAGTCTGCTTCAGCACCACGTCGACCGCTTCCGTTTTGCTGTCGAAATTCTTGAGCCAGTCTTCCGCCGTGCGCGCGTAATGTGTACCGCTCCAGCGCCAGTTCGCCTCGACCGTAAACAGATCCGGAAACTCCTGTGCCAGATTCTGGCTCGGCATGATGCCGCCGGTGAAGAAATGCTGGGCGATCCAGTCTTCCTTGTCGGCGCGATCGAACCGATAGGGCGCGCTGCGGTGGGTGAAGACGTGGAAGAACAATAGACCGTCCGGTTTCAGCCAGCCCCGTACGCGCTCCAGCAACAGCCGCCAGTTGGCCATATGTTCGAACATCTCGACCGACACGACGCGGTCGAATGTCCTGCCGGGCGCAAAGTGGTTCATGTCGGCGGTGACGACCGTCAGATTGGTAAGTCCGCGCGCCTGCGCCTGTTGCATGATGAAGGCGCGTTGCGATTGCGAATTCGATACGGCCGTGATGCGCGCCTTCGGATAGCGGCCCGCCATCCACAGCGACAACGAACCCCAGCCGCAGCCGAGTTCGAGAATGTCCTGGCCGTCCGCCAACAAGGCGTTTTCCGCGGTGCGCGAGAGCGCGGACTCTTCCGCCTCGGCCAAGGTCGAGGCCGCGTCGTCGTAATAGCAGCACGAATATTTGCGCCGCGGGCCGAGCACGAGATCGAAAAACGCCGCCGGCACTTCGTAGTGCTGCGCGTTGGCTTCATCGACGGCTTCGGCAATCGGATAGTTCGACATGCCGGCGGCGAAGCTGCGGTTCACCTCGGTCGGCGTATTGGCGAGTCTGTCGCGCGTTCGGCCGACCAGGAACGACACCGCCGCCCGCGACACGACGTCGGGCCAGGGCAGGCGCTCGAAAACCGGAATGGCGAGTTCGATGGCACTCATGAAACACCTCGTGGCGGCGCGGGAAAGAAGGCGTTGGTACGATTCTGATAGGCGCGGAATTTATCGCCACGCGTGCGCAGCATGTGCTGCTCCAGCGGCGGAATGCCGGACACATAGACCAGCAGCCAATACATGCAGGCGGGTCCGGCGAGCGCCGTCCAGCCCCAAGGATAGGCGCCGGCGAGATCGATGGCGAGCAGCGGATAGGCGAGCCAGCCGAAGGTCTCGAAGAAATAATTCGGATGACGCGACCAGCGCCACAGGCCGACATCGTTGATGCCGCCTTTGTTGCCAGGATCGGATTTGAACGTCTG
>CAITEM010000456.1 GCA_903891395.1 uncultured Hyphomicrobiales bacterium
CGGCCGATCTTGTTGGCCTTCTTTTGCGCGAACCAGAGATTGTTGTCGGCGCCGAGACCGATGCCGATGGGCGTTGCGCCGGGCGTTGGCAGCGCGAATTCCTTGAACGTCGCGGTGCGCGGGTCGAAGCAACCGATCTTGGCGGCGCCGCTTTCACAGAACCACAAATTCCGGTCGGGACCTTCGACGCAAATGTAAGGCGCGCTGCCCGCGCTCGGGATGCGATGCTCGCGCATCGTCACTTTATGGACCGCGCGCGCGGCCGACTCCTTGGCAACCACTGACATCACCACCCCGTACCGCAATTCAGTACATGCTGACTGCTTGATGGGATGCTAGCGACGGGATTGAAAGCAAGTCAACGCTTGTTCGGCATCGCCACGCTGCGACCGGCGCCATCGGGCAGCGGCAATCCAGCGTGAGCGCGCTTCATGCGCTCGATCAATTTCTGGATGCTGTCGGGGAACGCGGCGACCTTTTTCGCTGTCATATCGACGTGCAAGGTCATGGTCTCGCACGTCGCCGACACCCAGTTCTCCGTGGCGTGCACCAGTTGCTCGAACAGGTGGATGCGTTTGGCGTCGTAGGCCAGCAATTGCACGGTGACGCGCAGCGGATCGGTCTCGCCGACCTCGCGCAGATAGCGAACGTGCATTTCCGCAACCATGGTCGAATGGCCGGTGTCTTTGAGATAGTCCGGCCCGAGCCCGATCAGTTCGTAGACCTCGTCCACCGCGCGGTCGAACAGCACATTGTAATAGGCCATGTTCATGTGGCCGTTGTAGTCGATCCATTGCGGTTCGACCCGCATCAGCGACGAGACGAAGGGCGCGGGGATGGCGGGCTCGCTGCGGTCCAGCATGGGGTCCAACTCGACGGTCGGCCGAACCTACGACAGGCGGATTCGCGCGTCCACGGCGCGCGAACCGCGAATTCTCCCTGTATTTCAGGCCTGTGGATGTTAACCAAACATTAACGATGTGGTGACCCGGCGAATTTCCTCCGCTATCCTGAAAAAAACGGGAGACGGGGCAATGTTCGCCAAAATGGCGCGAGGGACGTTTCTTCTGACGGTGGCCGTGATGTTCGTTGTCTGGGCGGTGTCGCTCAACAAGAGCGCCGCGCAGTCGCCGGTCGAGGAGCAGCCGTCCGAGCCGTGGAGCATCTACTGCTGAGCCGCGCGCTCTGACGCGCCTCCCGGCCGAGTTGCCTTGACCGCATCCGGCATCCCCGCCACGTTCGCCGCCCACGCACGGACATGATCCCGATGGCAGGCGCGACACCTATAGCTTCGACACAGAAACCTCGCGATCCGTCGGCCATCAAGGCGGCGATCGCCGATCTCGCGGCGGTCTTCGGCAATCGTCTGGTGACGTCGGAAGCGGTGCGCGAACAGCACGGCCATACCCTTACCTGGATTCCGAACCAGCCGCCCGACGCGGTGGTGTTTCCGCAGACCACCGAGGACGTCCAGCAGATCGTGCGCATCTGCGCGCGGCACACCGTGCCGATGATCCCGTTCGGCACCGGCACTTCGCTCGAGGGCCACGTCAACGCGCCGTTTGGCGGCGTATCGATCGATTTCCGCGACATGAACCGGATTCTGGCGGTGCACGCCGAGGACTTCGATTGCGTCATCGAGCCCGGCGTCACCCGCAAGGCGCTCAACGAAAGCCTGCGCGACCAGGGCCTGTTCTTTCCGATCGATCCGGGCGCCGATGCGTCCCTGGGTGGCATGGCGTCCACGCGCGCGTCAGGCACCAACGCGGTACGCTACGGCACCATGAAAGACAACGTGCTGTCGCTGAAGGTCGTGCTGGCCAGTGGCGAGGTGATGACGACGGCGCGGCGCGCCAGAAAATCATCGTCCGGCTACGATCTCACACGGCTGATGGTTGGCGCCGAAGGCACGCTCGGCATCATCACCGAACTGACGCTGAAGCTGTCCGGTATTCCCGAAGCGATCGCCGCCGGCGTCTGCCCGTTTCCCTCGATCGACGCCGCATGCAGGGCCACGATCCTGACCATCCAGTCGGGCATCCCGGTGGCGCGCATCGAACTGCTCGATCCGCTGCAGATCAAGGCGAGCAATGCCTATTCGAAACTGACATTGCCCGAAGTGCCCACGCTGTTCGTCGAATTCCACGGCACCGCCGCCGGCGTCGCCGAGCTGTCGCAGCGTTTCGGCGAGATCGTCGCGGAACTGGGTGGCGGCCCGTTCGAGTGGGCGACCAAGCCGGAGGACCGCAACCGGCTATGGCAGGCGCGTCACGACGGCTATTGGGCGGCGCGGCATCTGCGGCCCGGCGCGCAGGCGCTGGCAACGGACGTCTGCGTGCCGATCTCGCGGCTGGCCGAATGCGTCACCGCGACCCAGGCGGATATCGCCGCGAGCGGCTTGATCGCGCCCATCGTCGGCCACGTCGGCGACGGCAATTTCCATCTGACGCTGCTGGTGAATATGGACGATGCCGCCGAGGTCAAGGCGGCCAAGCGGCTGTGCGGCCGGCTGGTCGAGCGCGCGCTGGCGATGGACGGAACCTGCACAGGCGAGCACGGCGTCGGGCAGGGCAAGATGGAATATTTGCTGGC
>CAITEM010000457.1 GCA_903891395.1 uncultured Hyphomicrobiales bacterium
AGCAGCACCGGCGCGGTGAAGGCGCCTTCCGCGAGTTTGCCGTCGGGCTTGACGCCTTTGCCGAGCGCGACGCCGAACGAAAAGTTGCGCGACTGCGGGCTAGAGCAGGTCAGGATCAGATCGCCCAAGCCCGACAATCCCGTCATGGTTTCCGCCCGCGCGCCGTGCGCCTTGCCGAAGCGCGTCAACTCGGCAAAGCCGCGCGTCGTCAGCGCGGCGGAGGCGCTGGCGCCAAGGCCACGGCCGGTGACGATGCCCGAGGCGATCGCCAGCACGTTCTTGACCGCGCCGCCGACTTCGACGCCGCGCACGTCGGTCGAATGATACGGCCTGAACGTGCCGGAGTTCATGGCTTGGGCCAGCGCTTCGGCAATGCCGGCGTCCGAGGCGGCGATGGTCACTGCGGTCGGCAATCCGCGCGCGACGTCGGCGGCGAAACTCGGTCCCGACAAAATCGCCGGCACGGCATTCGGCGCACATTCGGCGATGATCTCGGTCATGAATTTATGCGTGCCGTGCTCGATGCCCTTGGCGCAGGTGATGACCGGCGTATTCGCCGCCATCGTTTGCGCCAGCGATTTGACGACCGAGCGCATCGCCTGTGCCGGCACCACGAGCAGGATCGCTTGCGCGCGCGACGCTTCGGCCAAGGCGCGCGTGATCTTGATCGAGGCGTCGAGTTTGACGCCCGGCAGGAAACGGCTTTCACGCTGGCTCGCGAGATATTCGGCGTTGCCCTGGTCGAATTCCCACAGCGTCACGTCGCGGCCGGCGCGCGCGCACGTTTGCGCCAGCGCCGTTCCCCAGGCGCCGCCGCCAAGCACGCTGATGCGGGTGATGGTCATGTTATTTCCGCGCCCATCCTACTTCCACGCCGATGTCTTGGGCGGCGCCTTGCTGGCGGCGATCTGGTCGAGCGGCCAGCGCGCGCGCGGCGCAACCTCGAGCGTGTCGGTGATGCCGAGCGCCAGCCGTTCGCAGCCGGCCCAGGCGATCATGGCGCCGTTGTCGGTGCAAAGCTCAAGCGGCGGCGCGACCAAAACGCTGCCGACTTCGAACGCCAGGCGGTGCAACACTTTGCGGATTGCCTGGTTGGCGGCAACGCCGCCGGCCGCCACCAATGCGCTCGGCGCGCCATACTGCGCGCGAAACATGCGCAAGCCGGCGCGCAAACGGTCGAGCACGACATCGACCACCGCTTGCTGGAACGAGGCGCACAAGTCGGCGACATCCTGATCCGACAGCGGTGCGATCTTCTCGGCCTCGAGACGCAGCGCGGTCTTCAATCCCGAGAGAGAAAAGTCGGCATCCTTGCGGCCCTGCATCGGCCGCGGCAGCGCGAAGCGCGTGGCGTTGCCGCGCTCGGCTTCCTTCTCGACCTGCGGGCCGCCCGGATAGCCGAGGCCCAAGAGCTTCGCGGTCTTGTCGAAAGCTTCGCCGATGGCGTCGTCCATCGTGGTGCCGAGCCGCACGTAGTTGCCGATGCCGAGCACGGCGACCACCTGGGTGTGACCGCCCGACGCCAGGAACAGGCAATAGGGAAAAGGCGTGCCGTCGGTCAGCCGTGCGGTCAGGGCGTGAGCTTCAAGGTGATTGACTGCGATCAGCGGCTTGCTCTTCACCAGTGCGATGGCCTTGGCCGTGGTCAGGCCGACAATGACGCCGCCGACCAGGCCGGGGCCGGCTGCGGCGGCGATGCCGTCGAGATCGTCATAGCTGCGGCCGGCCTCGTTCATGGCGCGGGCGATGATGACGTCGAGCGCCTCGACATGGGCGCGCGCCGCGATCTCCGGCACCACGCCGCCAAAGGCCGCGTGCTCCGAGACCTGGCTCAGGATCACGTTGGACAGGATTTTGCCGCGGCCGTCCTCGGACCGCTCGACGACCGCAGCCGCGGTTTCGTCGCAGGTCGTCTCGATGCCGAGGACGATCATGTGTTTCTCATGTTGCCGTCATTCCGGGGGCTGAGTCATAAGCGCGTTTACGCGCGTCTTCAACGCGCGGTGCGAGCGAACCCGGAATCCAGAAGCATACTTGGAATTCGCATCTGGATTCCGGGTCCGGCGCTTCGCGCCATCCCGGAATGACTAAAAAGGGCGGTCTTCCCATTTGCAGGAAGCTTGAACTACAAGGTGGCGTAGCATTGAGACATAATATGACGCAATCCACCGCCACATTACGCATCGGTACGCGTGGCAGCCCGCTCGCCTTGGTTCAGGCGCGGACGGTGCGTGCGCGGCTGGCGATGGCGTCGGGGGTGCTCGAGGAGGCGATCGAACTCGTCGTTATCCGTACCACCGGCGACGCCATCCAGGACCGCCCGCTGGCGGATGCCGGCGGCAAGGGCCTGTTCACCAAGGAAATCGAAGAGGCGCTGCTCGATGGCCGTATCGATCTGGCGGTGCACTCGGCCAAGGACGTGCCGACCTTTCTGCCGGCCGGTCTGATGCTGGCGGCGTGCCTGGAGCGTGAAGACCCGCGCGATGTCTTCATCAGCCACAAGGCATCGTCCTTCGCCGATCTGCCGCAGGGCGCGACGCTGGGCACGACGTCGCCGCGGCGGCAGGCCATCGCCAAACACATCCGGCCGGACCTGCGCATCGTGCCGTTGCGCGGCAATGTCGAGACGCGGCTGCGCAAGCTGGAATCCGGTGAAATGGATGCGACGATCCTCGCGCTTGCCGGCTTGAAGCGGCTCGGGCTCGAGACGCACGCCACACGCATCATGCCGGTGCATGAATTCTTGCCGGCGTCGGGGCAGGGCGCCATCGCCATCGAGATTCGTGAAGCCGACACGCACGCGCGCGAACTGCTGGCGCGCATCGATCATGCCGACACCTCGACGGCGCTGGCCTGCGAGCGCGCCTTCCTCGGCGTGCTCGACGGCTCCTGCAAGACGCCGATCGGCGGCTACGCGGAAATTTCCGGCGACACGATTCATCTGCGCGGTCTGCTGGCGCATCTGGATGGCGATCCGTCCATCGCGCACGAACTGCGCGGCCCGCGCGGCGACGCCGTCAAGATCGGCATCGAAGCCGGACAATTCATCAGGCGCAACGCGCCCGCCGGATTGCTGGCTTGAGCATGCGCGTTGTTCTGACCCGCCCGCAGGAAGACAGCGAACGCACCGCCGCGGCGTTGCGCGCGAAAGGGCATGACGTTTTGATCGCGCCCTTGCTGCGCGTCGAGCCGGTGGCGGCCGACCTGCGCCCGCACTGGGGCGCGCTCGTCATCACCAGCGCCAACGCGGCGCTTGCGCTGGCCAACCATCCAGCGCGTGAGGCGCTGACAAAACTGCGGGTCTATGCCGTCGGCAAGCGCAGCGCCGACGCCGCGCGCGAGGTCGGATTCACCGACATCGTCACCGCCGGCGGCGACGTCCGCGATCTATTGCGCACGGTTGTGGCGCACCGCGCCGACGCCAAAGGGCCGCTGTTGTATCTCGCCGGTGAGGATCGTTCCGGCGATCTGCTGGGCGATCTCACGGTGCGTGGCATCGCCGCCGAACTGGTGGTGATCTATCGCGCCGCCATGGCGCCGTTCTCGGCCGCGTTGAACAAGGCGCTCAAGGCCAACAAGGTCGACGCCGTGCTGCATTTCTCCAAACGCAGCGCCGAAAGCTATTTGGCCGGCGCGCGGCGGGCCGGTGTCGTCGCGCCTGCGCTGGCCGTGCGTCATATCTGCCTGTCATCTCAAATCGCCGAGCCTTTGCAGACTGCCGGGGCTGCCAAAGTCGTTGTCGCAAAAAGGCCGGACGAAGCGTCGATGCTGGAATTGCTGGCGCCGCCGCAAGCTTGATTGATTCGCTTGGTCGCGCCATTTGCGTTATTCCCTGCGCTCAGGCGGGGCCGATTCGACGAGGACTTGTGCATGGCAGACAAGCGCACAACGCCAGAGCCAGGCACCGGCCGCCGCAAGCGTGTGGCGCCGACCATCGACCTGACCGCGCGCGAAGTGCCGCCGGTGGTGGCCGCCAGCGAACCACTCCCGCCAGTAGCGGAACCGCCTCCATCATCGCCGCCTCCGCCGGAGCCGCCCATCGTCGAGCAGGCTGCCGCGGACAACCCGCCGCCGGCCGATCCTTGGGCGTGGGTCAATGCCAATTTCAGCGGCCCGATCCTGATGGCCGGTCTCGCCGGGGCCGGCGGCGTGGCGCTGCTGCTGTTTGCGCTGTGGCTCACCGGGTTGGTTCCGATCCGTTACGCCGGTTCCACCGCGACACGCGCGCGCGTTGCCGCCTTGGAAATGGAATTGCAGGCCCTGCAGCACCGCCCGGCCGGCGCCGTTGATACCAAAGCTATCGACGCGCTTGGCGCGCGAATCGGCAAGATCGAGGAGGCCGTCAGCAAGCCTCCCGCGAGCGGCGGTGTTGTTGATGCCGGCTTGGCCGAGCGTGTCGCCGCCTTGGAAAATGCGCTGAAGCCGCTGGGCGGAGTCGCGGCCGACGCCACGCAAGCCCGTGAGCGTGCCGAAGCGGCGGAAAAAGCCGTGTCGGAGTTGCGGAGCAGTGTGCAGATTGCGTCGACCGCCACCGCGGGCTTGTCCTCGGCCGATATGGACGCCTTGCAAAAGCGTATTGTCGATCTCGAGCAATCAGCCAAGGCCACACGCGCCGACGTTGCCAAGACCGATGCCGCCGACGCAACGGCGCGACTGGCGCTCAGCGCGGCGGCGTTGCGCGATGCGGCCCTCGGCGGCGCGCCGTTTGCGCCCGCGCTGGCGCAAGTCAAAGCGCTTGGTGTCGATGCAAAGACGCTGGCGCCGCTTGAACCCTTCGCCGCCGCCGGTGTGCCGTCAGTGGCGTCGCTCGCGCAGGAATTGCGCGCGTTGTTGCCGACGATGATCAAGACCTCGGGCGCGGCGGCGCCGAGCGGCGGCTTCCTCGACCGGCTGCAGGCCAATGCCGAACACCTCGTGCGCGTCCGTCCGGTCGGCGCGCCGGCCGGTGACGATGCTGCCGCGGTATTGGCGCGTGTCGAGATCGAGGCGGCCAATGCCGATATTGGCGGCGCGCTCAACGATCTTGCCAAGCTGCCGGAAGCGACACGCGCGCCGGCGCAAGGCTGGATCGCGAAAGCGCAGGCCCGCGACGCCGCGCTCAAAGCCGCCCGCGCGCTGGCGGCGGATACGGCCACCGCGCTCGGGCCGAAGTGAGGACGTCATGATCCGGGTCGTCCTGTTTCTGATCTCGGTCGCGGTTGTCGCCGTGGGCTTTGTCTGGTTCGCCGACCGGCCGGGCGACGTCGCCATTACCTGGATGGGCTACCGCGTCGAGACCTCGCTGATGGTCGCCGCGCTCGCGGTGGCGGCGCTGGTTCTGGTCGTCATGTTCGTGTGGGCGATCCTGCGCGGCATCATCCGCTCGCCCGAGCAGGTGTCATTGTTCTTCCGCCATCGCCGCGCCATGAAAGGGTACCTCGCGATTTCGCGCGGCCTGATCGCGATCGGTGCCGGTGACATGCGGGTGGCGCGTCAATCGGCCGACGAAGCGGCGCGGCTGTCGCCGGGCGAGCCTTTGGCGTTGCTGCTGGCGGCGCAATCGGCGCAAATGGCGGGCGACCGCGGCACCGCCGAGCAGGCCTTCCGCGCCATGAGCACGCGGGCCGACACAAAGCTGTTGGGTTTGCGCGGCCTCTATATCGAGGCGCAACGCCGCAACGATCCGGTGGCCGCGCGCCGCGTCGCGCTGGAAGCCATGCGGGCGCAGCCGTCGCTGGTCTGGGCCGGGCAAGCCGTGCTCGACGATCATTGCGCCGCATCGGATTGGGCCGGTGCGTTGCTGGCGCTCGATCAGATGAAAAGCGGATTGGACAAAGCCGACTACCGCCGCAAGCGGGCCGTGCTGCTGACCGCGCGCGCGCTGGCTCTGGACGAGATCGACCGCGACACGTCGCGCGCCAACGCGCTGGAAGCAGTCAAACTGGCGCCCGACCTGGTGCCGGCGGCGGCGCTGGCCGGACGCCGCCTCGCCGAGGCCGGCGAAGCGCGCAAGGCCGGCAAGATTCTGACCGCGGCGTGGAAGCTCAATCCGCATCCCGATATCGCCGACGCCTATGCCAATTTGCGCTTCGGCGACACGGCACGGGCGCGGTTGACGCGCATGCAGACGCTGGCGGAAAAATTGCCGGGCCAGCGCGAGGGCGCGCTCGCTTTGGCGCGCGCCGCGCTTGAGGCGCAGGAGTTCGGCACGGCGCGCGCCGCGCTGGCGCCCTATCTGTCGTCGCCGACGCAGCGCGTCGCGACCTTGATGGCGCAGATCGAGGATGCCGAGCACCACGATCAGGGCCGCGTCCGCGAATGGATGGGCCGCGCCATGCGTGCCGCCGGTGATCCGGTGTGGACGGCGGATGGCGTTGTGTCGGATCGCTGGCTGCCGGTGTCGCCGAATGGCCGTCTCGACGGTTACGTGTGGCGCGTGCCGTTGGCGGAACTGGGCGTCAGCCGGCCGGTGATCGAATTCACCGAAGCGCCGGCGGCCGCGCCGGTCGAGCCGGCGCCTCCGGCACCGGCTTCGGACGGGGCCGACGAGTCGCCGCTGCGCAAATCCAGAATGGCGGCCAAGCCTACGGTCAAGGCCGTCGAGCCGGTGATCCCTCTGGTCCACGCGCCGGACGATCCGGGACCGGATTTGGGCCTCGACGTCGATCCCGTGGCGGAGCCGTCCACGCCCCCGGCGCGCGACCCCTGGCGGCGGTTTCTCCAGTTGTTTCGATAGGGCGGCAGTCTGGGCGTATTGCTTGCCAATAGGGGGCGGCGCCGATAGTAGTGGCGATAATGTCGCCGGCGTAGCTCAGTGGTAGAGCATCCGCTTCGTAAGCGGGAGGTCGGGGGTTCAAATCCCTCCGCCGGCACCACCTCGTCCATCGATTGCCATCAACGAAAATCAACAGCCATCTAGAAGCCAAGCAATTTCAATTGCTTGTGGCTTTATAGAGTCATCGAAATGCTGCCAAACACGCGTGACGGCATTTGATGGCAAGCCTCAATGACGGTATACCTGACGGTACGAGCCCAACCGCAACAGAGCTGTACCGTCATGGCCCGCCATCTCCTGAACGACGCCGATTGCCGCGCTGCGACCGTCCCGGACGGTGCGAAGCTCACCAAGGTCAACGATGGCGACGGCCTGTTCCTACTCGTTGCTCCGATGAAGCGTCATCCCGGTCGTCCCCGGAGGGACGCCCCGAAGCTCACCAAGCGTTGGCGCTTCGCTTATCGCTTCGGCGGCCGTCAGAACACACTCGCGCTTGGCGACTATCCGACTGTGACGTTAGCGGTCGCTCGCGAGAAGGCAGAGGACGCACGCAAGCTGCGCGCAGCCGGCAAGGACCCCAGCGCCCACCGCAAGGTCGCCAAGCACGCGGCTGCCAACACGTTCGACGCGGTGGCCGCCGAATGGCTTGAAGCGCAGCGCAAGCGCCCGGACTTGTCCGAAACCACGCTCGGCAAATTGACGTGGCTGCTCTCGCTCGTTCGACCGCGCCTTGGTCATTTGCCAGTTGCTGAGATCACGCCGATGCAGTGCCTTGACGCACTAAAGCATCTGGAGAAGCGTCCCGGTCGCCACGGTCGCGGCCGGCACGAAACGGTGGGGCGCGTTCGTGAGACAATGCGACGAGTGTTCAAGCTGGCGGTCAATACGAGTCGCGCCAATTTCGACCCCACTGCCACACTTGTCGGCGGCGACGTTCTGACGCGGCCGACAACTCAGCATTTCGCCGCCATCACTGACCCCAAGGCATTCGGCGCGCTGCTGCGGGCGCTCGGCGATTACGATGGCTCCCCAGAAACGCGCGGAGCGCTTCAGCTCCTCGCATTGACCGCGCTCCGGCCGGGCGAGCTGCGTCAATTGCGGTGGAGCTGGATTATCGATCAGGATGACCCCTCGACCATCTCGCTACCAGCCGAAATCATGAAGATGCGCCGGCCGCACGTTGTGCCGCTCAGCAAGCAGGCGGTCGCCATCCTCACCGAGCTTCGCGAGCTGACCGGCGGAAGCGAGTTCGTGTTCCCGTCTTCGCGGTCGCACGTGCGACCGATGAGCGAGGGCACGCTTGGGGCGGCCGTTCGCCGGCTTGGCTACGCAAATACTGAGCACGTGCCGCACGGCTTCCGCAGCTCGTTTTCAACCATGGCGAACGAAGGAAAGCTGTTCGACCCCGACATCATCGAAGCTGCCTTGGCCCACGACACTCCCGGCGTGCGCGGTATCTACAATCGAGCAACGTACGAGGCGGAACGGCGAAAGCTTGCTCAATGGTGGGCCGACCGATGCGACGAATTGAAAGAGGAGCGTCCGGCCAAAGTCGTGGCGTTGCGCGCATGAGCACCGATGACGACGGCGAGGAGTTCGCCGCTAAAATCGAGCCGAGCTGGCAGGAAGCGGGGCCGATACCGAAGGAGGCAGTCGAAGCGTTCATCGCCGCTTTTCGGCGATGGCTTGAGGCGCCGTCGTTGGCGAAAGGGCTCCCGTACCTGCTGGCGCGGAATGCGGAAGCGGTGGCACGGAGGGGAGCGGTCGCGGTGGAAATACTCCGCGCCTGCACGCCGGAACAATTCGCGGACTTCATGAACCGGCTTCGTCCGGGGCAGTACATCCGCGATGAGATGAGCGTCGAGAAGGCCGCGCATTTACTTGGCACTCTGACCGCGGGCGGACTGGCCCGTCATATCGAGACCGCGAGCGAGATGACGCCCACCGGAATGACCTGGAACGAGCGTCTCGAAGCGTTGTGGTGGGACGAGGTGGGCACGCGGGCGCCAGCGGTCAAAACGCGGCAACCTCTCGGCCGTCGCGCGGCCCAGGCGGCCGAGAAGGAAAAAGAAGAACGAAAATCTC
>CAITEM010000458.1 GCA_903891395.1 uncultured Hyphomicrobiales bacterium
CAACTCAGCAATTCGCGTGCCGCTTGGCAT
This sequence comes from uncultured Hyphomicrobiales bacterium, assembly GCA_903891395.1. Taxonomy (GTDB): domain Bacteria; phylum Pseudomonadota; class Alphaproteobacteria; order Rhizobiales; family Xanthobacteraceae; genus Pseudolabrys. The sequence goes on from CAITEM010000458.1 coordinate 31, forward strand.
CATGACACCGGTCTGCGGTTGCATAGGTCGAGCGCCAGCGCGAGATAGATCCGCGCCGCGGTCACGCAGTCGTCGATCAATACGTGCTCGCCGAAGGCGTGCATCGAGGCGCCGCGCGTATCGGGATGCGTGCGGCCGCCCGGCCCGAACGCAACACAAGGCACGCCATAGGCGGTCAGATGCACCGCATCTGCGCCGGGCCGGCGGATAATCGAAGGCGGACTTCCGCCGGCAATGGCCTGTTGCGCGCTCTTGAGCCCCTGGATGATGGCCAAGTTTTCGTCGAGCACGGTCGGCGGATCGCTGACATAGACGTGCAACGCGGCTTCCGGCTGTCCACTTTTCTCGGCGAAACGGCGCAGCACCGTTCTCAGTTCACGCTTGACGCCATCCACCGTCTGTCCCGGGACGGTGCGGATGTCGAGATAAAGACTGCAGTCGTAAGGATTGCGCGACAGCCGCCATGGCGCGCCACCGCGGATGGCGGCGATTGTGACGTTCGGCCGCTCGCCCATGTAGTCATGCGCGGCCTGGTAGTCGCGCGCCCACTGGGCGACATCGGCCTGCAGTTCGTGCATCACGGCAATGGCGTTGATCACGCCCGGCCGGTGCGCCAGCGCGGAATGCGCCACCGTGCCGCCCACGGTAATGCGCAGCCAGATACAACCCATGTTGGCGCGGGCAATCTTCAAGCCCGTCGGCTCGGCCAGCAATGCGAAGTCCGCCGTGACGCCGTGCGTGACCAGATGGCGCGTCCCGATGCCGTAGCCGGAATATTCGACGCCCTGGAACTCCTCGATCGCCGTCTTCTCGATTTCACCGACAACGCCGCCGAACGAGATGTCGCCATCCAACTTGACGCCCGCCTTGACGATCGCCTCCATGGCCACAAGCGCGCAGCCAAGTCCGCTCTTCATGTTGTTGGCGCCGAGGCCCCAGACCCAGCCGTCGCGCACGACGCCCTTTGGCTTGAAGCCGTCGCCGGACAGATGTTCCTCCTCGCCGGAATAGGACGTGTCCATGTGGCCGGTGAACAGGAGATTCAATCCGTCGCCGCGCCCGCGCAGGTGTCCGACCGCGTTGGGCCGGCCCGCATCGACCAGCGGCAGGTCGGTGTCGAGGCCCGATTTCCGCATCCGGTCGACGAGATAATGCGCGACACCGGCCTCCTGGCCGGTCGGGCTGGCGATATCGACTAGATCGACCAGGACATCGCGAACGGCCTCGGAAGTGATGTGGGCTGCGGCCCGGTTGAAGTCTGGGTGGGTCATAAGCTCTCCTTGAGAGGAGGATCGTAGCCGGTGCATGGCATGTCTTTAAATGAAAAATAGCGACACGTGCCGCGTGCATAATCCGCGATGGGCGTGACGGTGCAGCACCAAACGCAAAATGCCCGGCTTGTGGCCGGGCATGTGCTTTAAACTGTTCGCTTCGATCAGCCGCCGCCGGTGAGATATTTGGTCGGATCGACGGGCGTCGAACCCTTGCGGATTTCGAAGTGCAGTTGCGGCGACGTCACATTGCCGGTCTGGCCCGCGTTCGCGATCACCTGCCCGCGCTTGATCGTGTCGCCGCGCTTGACCATCAGTTCGCTGGCGTGGGCGTAGGCCGACACGAAGCCGTTGGCGTGACGGATCAGCACGAGATTGCCGTAACCCTTGAGTTCATTGCCGGCGTAAGCGACGACACCGTCGTCAGCGGCTTTGACGGGCGTGCCTTCCGGCACGGCGAGATTGATACCGTCATTCTGGCCACCGCTCGGCTTCGGACCGAAGCCGGCAATGACGCGGCCTTTGACCGGCCAGCGGAAGGTCTGCATGGCGCCGGCGGGCTCTGCCGCCTTGACGGTGTCTTCGGCTTTCGGCGCAACTGGCTCAGGCGTCGCGAGACGCGCAGTCTGTGGCGGGATGGTCGCGACCTGCTCGGCCGCGGGCACCGAACGCGGCTGCGCGATCTGCGGGGCCGGCGCCATTGCTGGCGCGGTGTATTGGGTTTGACGCATAGCGGCGGGCTGACGCGCGCCGCCGGGAATGGTCAGACGATCGCCGATGGCAATGCGGGTCGACGGCTGAATGTTGTTGACCTGCGCCAGCGCCTGTACCGAGACGTTGTGCTTGCGCGAAATGCTCATCAGGCTTTCGCCGGGCGCGACGACGTGGACGTTGTCGCCAACCGGCATGCGCGCCGGTACGGCGGCCTGCTGCTGCGGCGCGCCATGCGAGATGTAGCGCGGAATGACCAGACGCTGGCCGGGACGAATGGCGGTCGCGTTGGTGATACCGTTCGTCTGCAACAGCGCGGCTAAAGGCACGCCGTGCTTGCGCGCGATCTGATCGGCGGTTTCGCCGTAGCCGACGGTGACCGGCGAGCCGCCGTCCCAGGTCCACTCGCCCGCAGCGCGCGGCGCAGGCGCCGCGGTCGGGCGCACCGAACCGGTGATTTCCGGCGGCTGCGTATAGGTGGGCGCGGTGGGCTGCGAATAAGTCGGCGCAGCAGACTGCGAATAGACGGGCGCGGCCGGACGATAGGCGCCGAGACCTTGCGCGCCGCTCGAGGAGCCGTTGCCGCTGTAATAACCATTATTGCTGGCGACCGTCGCCGGCGCGCTCGGCGCCGGAAGCGGCTGCGCGACAACGCGGCTGGTCGGGGCCGAACGCGGCGCGATCGAACCGGTCGTTTCCTGCGGCGGCACGTTACGGCTGGAGGTATTGGTGTAACCGAAGCGCCCGCTATCGGAGCAGCTTGCAACCGCGACACCGGCAAGGGCGAGGACTGCGACGCGAGGCCAACTTTGCAGAATCGCCCGCGGACAAGGCGGCACGTTAAGGCGCGGCATGTGGTTACTCACTCGTACACAAAATAGATTGCGTTCGAAATAAACCATTGGTGAGTAAATAAGACTTTAAGAATAACGGATTCATTAAAGCGAACTTCAGGTTGCAAGCTTAACAACCCGTTACAGTTCGCGGGCCTGCCCGGCCAATAAAGGAACGAAGCGAACGGCGATCAGATTTTCGCGCGCCAGTCCGGCGGCGGACTTCGTCAATTTTACGATTTGCTGCGGCCCGTTATGCGGCCCGAGCGGCAACAGCAAAATACCATCGTCGGCCAGTTGATCGATCAAAGCCTGCGGCGTTGTCTCGGCGGCGGCCGTCACGATAATGCGGTCGAACGGCGCTTTGCCGGGCGCGCCCAACATGCCGTCACCCATCACCACTTCGACGTTGCCGCAGCCGACCGCGCGCAGGCGCTCGCGGGCGTGCTCGGCGAGCGTGCGATAACGCTCGACGCTGACCACCTCGCGCGCAAGCCGCGACAGCACCGCGGCCTGATAGCCGGAGCCGGTGCCGATCTCGAGCACGCGGTGATGCGGCCGCAGCCGCAACTGCTCGGTCATATAGGCGACGACGTAAGGCTGGCTGATGGTTTGCCCACAGGCGATGGGCAAGGCCTGGTCGGCATAGGCGCTTTCGGTGTGCTCCAGCGCAACGAAGCGGTCGCGCGGAATTTCGTCCATCGCCCGCAGCACCGCCTGGTCGCCGATGCCGCGACGCCGCAGCGTCAGCAGGAACTCCATATGCCGGTTAGCTGACTTAGTATCGGCTGACATTGACAGGCTGCCGCCCCTCGATCATTGCATGGTTGCCCGGAGTATATTTTACACAATTGCCGGCATTCGGGTACACTCAGGCGCGGTTGGAACGCTTCTCAAAAGGGTTGTGAGATCAAGACGATGGCTGACGCTAACGCAGCGCCGCGCATTCTCGTCGTGGAAGACGAGTATTTGATCCGAATGTTGCTGGAAGACATGCTGCTGGACCTCGGCTACGAGGTCGCGGGCGCCGCCGGCACCATCGCCGAAGCCTCCGCGCTCGCCGCGTCCACCGATTGCCACTGCGCCATCCTCGACGTCAACGTCGCCGGCCAGCAGATTTATCCGGTGGCCGACATCCTGGCCAAACGCGGCGTGCCTTTCGTGTTCGTGTCCGGTTATGGCGAAGGCAGCCTGGCCGAGCCGTATCGCGACCGCCCTTCGCTACAGAAGCCGTTCCAGGCCGAGCAGCTCAAGAGCACGCTGGCCGCTCTCCTCGCTTAGCCAAGAACTTCCGCCAGTTTCGTCATGAACGGCTCGTCGGTCAGGTCGAGCCGCAGCGGCGTCACGGAAATCTTGTTCTCGCTCAGCGCATGCAGATCGCTGCCCGGCTTGGCGCCAGCAATGCCGCCGCGGCCAAAGGCGATCCAGTAATACGGATTGCCGCGGCCGTCGTGGCGCGCATCGAGCCGCAGCAATTCCTGATCGCGCTTGCCTTGCACCGAAACGGCAACGCCGGCGACGTCGCCGGGCGCGCAGTCGGGAAAATTGATGTTCACCAGAACGTCGCGCGGCATGCCGGCGGCGAGCACGCGCTTGATCAAACCGGGCGCGTGATGGATGCCGGTGTCCCAGTTCGGATTACCGCGCGTGGCGAAAGCGTAAGCTTGCGACAGCGCAAAGGATGGCACGCCGAGCACGGTGCCTTCCATCGCGGCGGCGACGGTGCCGGAATAGATCACGTCTTCGGCGGCGTTGCGGCCACGATTGACGCCGGACAAAATCAGATCCGGCGGCTGCTTCATGACATGGCGCACGCCCATGATGACACAATCGGTCGGCGTACCCTTCACGGCGAAGCGCCGCTCGTCGACTTCGCGCAGCCGCAGCGGATCGTTCAGCGACAGCGAATGCGACACGCCGGATTGATCGGTCTCCGGCGCCACGATCCAGACGTCGTCGGACAAAGCGCGCGCGATCTTCTCGCAGGCGTCCAGCCCC
>CAITEM010000459.1 GCA_903891395.1 uncultured Hyphomicrobiales bacterium
CATGCCCGCGCGCCCGGCTCCGCAATCCGGGCCAGCTACGCCGGACGCGCTCACGCTGGCACCGCACCCAACCTTAAACTAACATGCCCACCGGACCACTCGATCGGGGCAGGCCAGTCGGCGCCGACGCCAAGCCGTTCCGCGCGCCGTTTCGCGGCCTCGACCACGCCGGGCGTGAGAATCGACCGAATGCAGTCGATTTCCGGAAAGCCATTCGACGGGCCGGTCGCCTCATTGGCTACGCCTGGCCAGACCTCTGTGGCCTCGGCTCGCATTCCAAACGCCATGCCCCACCCGCAGGCCGTCCCAATATACGGTAGCATGATACAACCATTCCGCGAATAAAAAAGGAACTAGGTTGTGTCGGCCTGGCGTTGGCCCGCCATCGGGCCGGTGTTAGAAGGCCGCGAAACGGAGCCCTCATGTCGGATTTCATGTCACATTACGCAGTGCCGGCCGCGATCGTTGCCGTGGCGATCGTGTTGGTGCTTGGTCTGGTCAATATGATGCGCGGCGGCTCGCCCAACCGCTCGCAAAAGCTGATGCGGATGCGCGTTCTGCTGCAGTTTGTCGCCATCGTCGTGATCATGGCGGCGATCTGGATCATGGGTAAGTAGGGGCAGCGTCGTCGGCGCGCCGGTCGGTCCCGGGACTTCACGAGGTTGCTATGGTCATACTCAACCGCATTTATACCCGCACCGGCGACGACGGCACGACCTCGCTCGGCTCCGGCGCGCGGCGCAAGAAATATGACCTGCGGGTCGAAGCCTACGGCACGGTCGACGAGGCCAACGCCGTGCTCGGCTTGGTGCGTCTGCACACCACGTCCGACGCGGCGCTGGATGCGGCGCTCGGCCGCATCCAGAACGACCTGTTCGACGTCGCAGCCGACCTCTGCCTTGCCGAGAAAGGTCCCGGCGGCGCCCGGCTGACGGTGACCGACGCCCAGGTCGAATGGCTGGAAGCCGAGATCGACCGCCTTAACGCCGACCTCGAGCCATTGCGGTCTTTCATCCTGCCCGGCGGCAGCCCAGCCTCGGCCTATATGCACCTCGCCCGCACCGTGTGCCGGCGCGCCGAGCGCATCATGGTCGCGCTCAAGGATCAGGACGGCGAGGGGGTGTCCGCGCCGTCGCTGAAGTACATCAACCGGCTGTCGGACTACCTGTTCGTCGCCGGCCGCTATGCCAACGACAAAGGCACTGCCGATGTGCTCTGGACCCCCGGCCAGAACCGCTGACCTGTCCTGCAAAACAGTTGCGCCGCAGCATAAGCGTTGACATGCCAACGGCGCGGACATTAGCTTCCGCCCGCTCTCCTTAGCCCGCATCTGGGCTCCACTTGGGATGGATTATGAAGATTCTCGTGCCCGTGAAGCGGGTGGTCGATTACAACGTCAAAATTCGCGTCAAGGCTGACGGCTCCGGCGTCGAACTTGCCAACGTCAAGATGTCGATGAACCCGTTCGATGAGATCGCCGTCGAAGAGGCCATCCGTCTCAAGGAAGCCGGTACGGCGACAGAGATCGTAGCGGTGTCGATCGGACCGGCGCAGGCCTCCGAGACCATCCGCACCGCGCTCGCCATGGGCGCCGACCGGGGCATCCTGGTGAAGGCCGACGGCTCGGTCGAGCCGCTGGCGGTTGCGAAAATTCTCAAAGGC
>CAITEM010000460.1 GCA_903891395.1 uncultured Hyphomicrobiales bacterium
ACCAGTTCCTGTCGCCGCTGTCGAACCAGCGCACCGACGAATACGGCGGCTCGACCGAGAACCGCATGCGCTTCCCGCTCGAAGTGTTCGACGCCGTGCGCAAGGCGTGGCCTGAAGCAAAGCCGCTCGGCATCCGCGTCTCAGCGACCGACTGGGTCGATGGCGGCTGGACGCCGGAAGAAACGGTGACTTTCGCCAAGGCTCTGAAGGCGCGCGGCTGCGACTACATGGACGTCACCACTGGCGGCCTGCACCCGGCACAGAAAATTCCGCTGGCGCCCGGCTATCAGGTGCCGTTCTCCGAGAAGGTAAAGAAGGAAAGCGGCCTCACCACCATGACGGTCGGTCTGATCGCCGGGTACCAGCAGGCTGAGGACATCATCGCGTCGGGCAAGGCCGACATGATCGCCATCGGCCGCGCCGCGATCTACGACCCGCGTTGGGCCTGGCATGCGGCAGAAGAACTCGGCGCTGAAACAGCTTACGCGCCGAAGACGATGGCAGGGCATCCGAAGATGCGGCCGCAGTTGTTTCCGAAGCGCGCGCAAAAAGCCGGCTAAGCCCCACACACATCCACTGTAAATTGATTGAGCGCCCGCCAATCCGGCGGGCGCTTGCGTTATGCGTGCGGCCTCCTACACTCGAACCAACAGATAAAAAGAATTTTCGTGGGGAGAAAACATGGTCGATCGACGCGATTTCCTTAAATTGGGATTGGCCGCGGCGGCGGTCGTGCCGTCGGTCAGCGAGGCGCAGACACCGGCGCCCGCAACTGCTGTCACGCCGAACGCCAACGCTGACTTCGATTACATCGTTGTCGGCGGCGGTCACAACGCGCTCGCCTGTGCGGCCTATCTCGGCAAGGCCGGATACAAATGCGTCGTACTGGAAGCGAAAGCCACCGTCGGCGGCAACACCTCGACCGAGCAACTGACCGTCCCCGGTTTCTGGCACGAGGCCTGCGCCAACACGCCAGGCGGTCTGTTCCGCAATAATGTCCGCAAGGAATTGGAGCTCGACAAATTTGGCGTTCGCTTTGCCAACGACCCGGCCGAACTGTCGTCGCTGTTGTATTTTGCCGACGGCACGCCGTTGCAAGTGTGGAAAACGTTCGACCGCACGCTGGCCGAGTTAGAGAAGGTCTCGGCCAAGGACGCGGCCCGGCTCCGCGTGCTATACAAAGGCATGGGGCCGTTTTTGCAGGCCGTGCGCAAGTTCAACGGCGCACCCATCGGCTACGCCCCAAGCGTCGAAGACACGCTGATGAAGCTTCCGGACGGCCCGGTTTGGGTGCGCCGGATGCATCAAACGATGGCCGACACCCTCACGCAAGAATTCGAAAGCGAAAAATTCCGTTCGTTCCTGACCTATTATTCCACGATCAACCGCCAACTGCCCTACCGCGAGCACACCGGCCTCGACAGCCTCGACCAATACAACGGACGGCAAGAAGCCGGTTGGGTCTCGGTCATCGGCGGCACCGGCGCGCTGGTGCAGAGCATGGTACGCGCGGTCGAAGCCAACCAGGGCACGGTGCTGACCAATAAATTCGTCACGGGGCTGATCCTCGAAGAAGGCAAATGCGCAGGCGTCAAAACCGCCGGCGGCGAAACGTTCCGCGCGAAATACGGCGTGGTGTCGTCAATGCACACCAACCAGATCGTGAAAATGGTGCCTGAGGCCCTGGGGCCGGTCTATGTCGAATCCGCCAAGATGCTGAAGCCGCTGTTTGCGGAAATGCTGTTCTGCGTGCATTTCGCCCTCAACGAGGCGCCGCGCTGGAAAGTTGGCGACCAGCGCATCACGTGCCCCGCCGTTCAACTGGTCGGCACACTGGAAGACCGCATCAAACAGGCCAACGCCTCGCTCGAAGGCCGTATTTATGAGGGCCCGTCGTTCCTGCAGGTCTTCAACCCGACGGTGATCGATCCGTCGCGCGCGCCCGCCGGCAAGCACGTCATGAAGTTCGAGGTGCTGGCGCCCTATACGTTGCAGCGCGGCGCAGCGCAGTGGGACGAGATCAAGCGCGGCTATGCCGACCGTCTGCTGGCGCTAGTGCGGCAATACACAGACAATCTCGACGACAAGAACATCATCGCGCGGCGCATCGTGACGCCCCTGGATATCGAGGGGCGCAACATCAACAATGTCGGCGGCAGCTGCCACGGCGCGGCCGAGAACTACGCCCAGTCCGGCGCCATGCGGCCGGTGCCCGGCTGGGCAAAGCATCGCACACCGATCCCGGGGCTGTACCAGACCGGCGCGCTCACACATCCCGGTGGCAGCGTGCGCGGCGAACCCGGCCGCAACGCGGCGTGGATCGTCCTTGAAGACCAGGGCAAGGACATCAACAAAATCGTGTCGGCCGGGTGAGACGCCAATGAATCGTCGATTGAATTTCGTTGCCGCTTTGCTCACGGCCATCGCGCTTGTGCCCAGCACCGTCCACGCCGCCGGTTGCGACATGGCTGAAGGCGCCAAGCTGTTTCAGGATCAGCAATGCGCCGGCTGCCATACCTTCGTTGCCGACGACTTCGACAAATCGGGACCGAACCTGCACGGCGTCGTCGGCCGCAAGGCCGGCACGGCGAATTTCGCCGGCTACAGCGACGCGCTCAAGAAGACCGGCATCACGTGGGACGCAGCGGCATTGGACCGATGGATCACGAATCCCGCGGCGGTGGCGCCCGGCACGACGATGCCCTTCGCCGGGCAGCCGGATGCGCCAACCCGAAGCACGCTGGTTTGCTATCTGACCGAAAAGTCGAAATAGCGAGAGCTACACCTTCACGCGCTTGACGAACTTCGCGAAGGCGACAAGCTGCTGCTTGAGGATGTCCTTGACGGCGTCGTCGGTGATCGCGCCGGTCTTCTCGTCGATCTTCTTGGTGGCGAAGTTGACGAAGATTTCCGGCTTGCCGAACATCTGCGCCTCGATCGAGGTCAGGATCATGCGCAAGTGGTACTGCATGCGTCCGCCGCCCATCTGGCCGCCCGAAGCCGACTGTAGCGCGACCGGCTTGTCCTTGAACGGCACGTCCTTGAGCTTCGACACCCAGTCGATGGCGTTCTTCAACGGGCCAGGGACCGACCAGTTATACTCCGGCGAGACGATGATGACGCCGTCGGCGGCGCGGATCGCGGCGGCCCAGGCTTCGACATCCGCGGGCGCCCCGGAGCTGAGGCGCACATCGTCGTTGTAGGCCGGGAAACCGGCGAAGGACGGCGCTTCGGAAAACGACAATTCCGGCGGCGCCAGCGACGGCAGCGCGCGCACGATTGCGCCATTGAATGAGTTTTTACGAAGCGATCCGCAAATCGTGAGAATCTTCAATTGATCGGTCATGCCGCCCTCGCCTTAAAAATAAAAATGCGCCGCCGCAAACGAAGCCAGCGGCGGCGCGTGAACTTACTTTTCGTCTTCGATGGTGTTCTTGAGAACGCCGACTTTCTCGACCTCGACCTCGACGGTGTCGCCCTGCTTCATCCAGACCGGATCGGGCTTGCGCGCGTGGCCGACACCCGACGGCGTGCCGGTGAGCAGAATGTCGCCCGGCTCCAGCGTGATGCCTTCGGTGAGATAGACCAGCGATTCCGCCACCGGGAACATCAACAGGTCGGTGTTGGACGACTGCATCATCTTGCCGTTGAGCCGGGTCTCGATCTTGAGGCCTTTGCCGCCTTTCGGCAGTTCGTCGGCGGTGACCATCCACGGACCGACGCTGCCGGTCTTGTCGAAGTTCTTGCCCATGCCCCACGGCGTGGTGTGGCGCTGATATTCGCGGATCGAGCCTTCATTGGCGACGGAATAGCCGGCGACGCAGTCGGTGGCGTTTTCCATGGTCAGATGCTTGGCGCGCTTGCCGATG
>CAITEM010000461.1 GCA_903891395.1 uncultured Hyphomicrobiales bacterium
AGCACGAGGTCGGTCATGTGTTCGACACCGCGGATAAGGCGGGCCGGCGGAAATTCGTCGTTCAGCGCAATGACGCGCTTAGCGATGTTCTTGGCGAGGTCGCCGATGCGCTCGAGATCGTTGGCCAGCCGCAAGGCGCCGACGATCTCGCGCAGGTCGACCGCCATCGGCTGCCGGCGCGCGATGGTGAGCACCGCCTTCTCCTCGATCTCGTGCTGAAGCGCGTCGATCATCAGGTCGGCGGCGGTGACACGCTGCGCCAGCGCGCTGTCGCGTTTGGCCAGGGCATCGACCGAGTCGGCGACCTGCTTCTCGGCAAGGCCGCCCATTTCCGCGACCATGCGCGCGAGATCCTGCAGATCGCTATCGAACGCTTTGGCGGTGTGCTGTTCGTTCATTGTTGTTGTCCTTGCTTCGTAAAAACTTAGCCGAAGCGGCCGGTGATGTAGTCCTGAGTGCGGCGATCGTTGGGCGTTGTGAATATCTTGGTGGTTTCGCCGTATTCGATCAGTTCGCCGAGATACATGAAGGCCGTGAAATCGGAGACGCGCGCGGCCTGCTGCATGTTATGGGTGACGATGGCGATGGTGTAGTCTTCTTTCAACTCGTCGATCAGCTCTTCGATCTTCGCCGTCGAAATCGGGTCGAGCGCCGAGCACGGCTCGTCGAACAGGATGACCTCGGGCCGCACCGCGACGGTGCGCGCGATGCACAGGCGCTGCTGCTGGCCGCCGGACAGCGACAGGCCGTTGGCGCCGAGCTTGTCCTTGACCTCATTCCACAGCGCGGCACGTTGCAGAGCGTGCTGTACGCGGCCATCCAATTCGGACTTCGGCAGCTTTTCGTAGAGCCGGATACCGAAAGCGATGTTTTCGTAAATGGTCATCGGGAACGGCGTCGGCTTCTGGAACACCATGCCGACCTTGGCGCGCAGCAGGTTGATGTCCTGGCCGGGCTGGAGAATGTTCTCGCCGTCGAGCAGCACCTCGCCGGTGGCGCGCTGGTTCGGATAGAGGTCGTACATACGGTTGAGGATGCGCAGCAAAGTCGATTTGCCGCAGCCCGACGGACCGATGAAAGCGGTGACGTGCCCCTTGAACAGCGACACGTTGACATTCTTCAGGGCGCGATTGTCGCCGTAGAAGAAATCGAGGGTTCTGACCGAGACTTTTTCAGCCAGGCCGTCGGAGCTTTTTTGCGTGTGAGAGACGGTCGGAACCGTGAACGATGCGACGCTGTTCATGACTATTTTCTCTGTGAAGCGAGGGCGCGGGCCATAATGCTGAGCGTCAGCACCGCGAGCGTGATGATGAGAGCGCCGGTCCAAGCCAGTTTCTGCCAGTCCTTGTAGGGACTGAGCGCGAACTGGAAGATCACGACCGGGAGGCTGGACACCGGCGCATTCATGTTGGTGCTCCAGAACTGATTGTTCAGCGCGGTGAACAGCAGCGGCGCGGTTTCGCCGCTGATGCGGGCCACCGCCAGCAACACGCCGGTCACCATGCCGGCGCGCGCGGCGCGGTAGGCGACTTTGGTGATCATCAGCGAGCGCGGCAGGCCGATCGAGGCGGCGGCCTCACGCAACGTGTCGGGCACCAAAGTGAGCATGTCCTCGGTGGTGCTCACCACCACCGGCACGACGAGGACGGCGAGCGCCACTGCGCCGTCCCAGCCGGAGAAGTGACCCATCTGCGCCACCATGATCTCGTACACGAACAGACCGATGACGATCGACGGCGCGCTGAGCAGGATGTCGTTGATGAAGCGCACCACCGACGACAATTTGTCGTAGCGGCCGTATTCCGCCATGTAAGTGCCGGCCAGCATGCCGAGCGGCGTGCCGATGATGACCGCGATAACGGTCATCACCAGACTGCCCATGATCGGGTTGAGCAGGCCGCCGGCGGCGCCGGGCGGCGGCGTCATTTCGGTGAACACCGCGAGCGACAGACCGCTGAAGCCCTCGTACAGCAGCACGCCGAGGATCAGCACCAGCCAGGTCAGGCCGAACGCGGTCGCGGCATAGGCCATGCCCATGGTGAGGACGTTGCGGCGCTGGCGCTTGCGGTACAGCGGCGTGTTGGTCTGCGAACTGGGGAGAGTCATATCGGTCATTTGCCGAGCCGCGCGTTAAGCCGCATCAGCATCAACCGGGCGAAGGCGAGCACGATGAAGGTGATGACGAACAGGATGAGGCCGAGTGCGATCAGCGAGGACGTGTAGAGATCGCCGACGGCTTCGGTGAATTCATTGGCGATGGTCGCCGAGATCGTGGTGCCGGGCGCCAGGATCGAGCCGGAGATGCGGTGCGCGTTGCCGATGACGAACGTGACCGCCATGGTTTCGCCGAGCGCGCGGCCAAGGCCGAGCATGACACCACCGATGACGCCGACGCGAGTGAACGGAAGCACGACATAACGCGCCACTTCCCAGGTGGTGCAGCCGAGGCCATAGGCAGCCTCTTTCAAAACCGGCGGCACGGCCTCGAACACGTCGCGCGAAATCGAGGTGATGAACGGCAGCACCATGATGGCGAGGATCAAGCCCGCGGTCAGCACGCCGATGCCGTAAGGCGGCCCCGCGAACAGGGTCGACAGGCCGGGCAGGTTACCGAAGACCGAAATCAGGAACGGCTGCACGTATTGCTGCAGGAACGGCGCGAACACGAACAGGCCCCAGATGCCGTAGATGATCGAGGGGATGCCGGCGAGCAGCTCGATGGCGATGCCGATCGGACGGCGCAGCCACATCGGGCACAGCTCGGTGAGAAACAGCGCGATGAACAAGCCCACCGGCACGGCAATGAGCATGGCGATGACGGAGGTCACGACGGTGCCGTAGATCGGCGAGATGGCGCCGAACTGTTCGGTCACCGGGTTCCAGACTTCCGTGTACAGGAAGCTGAAGCCGAAGGTCCGCAGCGCCGGCCAGGAGCCGTGCACCAGCGACACGATAATGCCGCCGAGAATGATGAGAACCAGGATCGCGGCGGACCGCGTCAGGTGCCGGAAGGCCGCATCGCTTAAGCGCAGACGCTGGAGGACTCTGGCCCGGTCGACCTGCTCGGTGACCGAGGTTACTCCGCTCTGTAACGCAACATCAGCCACGGGTGGCCTCCGGGTGGACTGCATACGGCTCCCCTGCTTGAACTGGCGAGCCACTCAAGCGGCCTCTCGGCCGCAAAACAAGCCGCCCTGTGCGGAGCGGTGGACAAAGGAAGGGACGCGAACGGCGTCCCTTCCCCTTGTCGGTTTACTTAGTTGGTCAGCAACGGCTTACCGTTGGAGTCCTTGATTTCGGACTTCCACGACTGCTCGATGTCCGTAACCACTTTGGCCGGCATCGGCACGTAGTCGAGTTCCGAAGCCATCTTGGAACCGTTCTTGTAGGCCCAGGCGAAGAACTTCAGCGCTTCGCCAGTGGCCGCCGCGTCGGTCGGCTGCTTGTAGAGCAGGATCCAGGTGGCGGCCGTCATCGGCCAGGCCTGATCGCCGGGCTGGTTGGCCAGGATGACGCCATAACCGGGCTGCGACTTCCAATCGGCATTCGCGGCAGCGGCCTGGAATGCTTCGGCGGTCGGAGCGACGGTCTTGCCGTTCTTGTTGACCATCTTGGTGAAGGTCAGCTTGTTCTGCAGGGCGTAGGCGTATTCGACGTAGCCGATCGCACCCTTGGTGTTGGCGACGTTGTTGGCAACGCCTTCGTTACCCTTGGCGCCGATACCGGCGGGCCACTGCACGGCGGCGTTGGTGCCGACCTTCGACTTCCAGTCGGCGTTCACGTCCGACAGATAGTAGGTGAAGTTGAAGGTGGTGCCTGACCCGTCCGAGCGATGCACGATGGCGATCGCCTGATCCGGCAGCT
>CAITEM010000462.1 GCA_903891395.1 uncultured Hyphomicrobiales bacterium
CCGGCCAGATGGATTTCGGCAAAGCCAGTGGTTTGGTGAAGGCGAAGCTGCAGTAGCTCCTCTTTTTCCTCTCCCCGCATGGCGGGGAGAGGTCGCCCGTCGGAGCAAAGCGCAGACGGGTTTCACGGGGAGAGGGAAGCCGACTTCGGCAGCGTTTCCGCCAGCCGCTTCGCCCAATATTCCTGGCCGGCCTCGTCGCCGATCAGGTCCTGGCGAATTTCGATCGCGACGTGCACGAGGCCGCGGCGCTCGCCATGCACCGGGATGGTGTAGTCGGTGTCGTCGGTCACGCTGTAGGGCTCGTTGTCGCCGACGACGATATCGCCGGGCGCGTGCAGCAGGTCGCGCAGCGCATGCGCCATTGTGCTGTCGCGGTTATAGAGCACGCCGGCCTGCCACGGCCGCGCGATGCCGCCATAGACCGGCGTGAAGCTGTGCAGCGACACCAGGATGGTCGGCCTTTGCGCACCCTTGCGCGCGTCGAGGCATTGCTCGATTGCCAGATGATAGGGCGCGAAAATCTCGCGCACGCGCGCCGCGGCGTCGTCCATCGCTACATTCTCATTGCCGGGAATCGCGGAGCCATCGCTCAACGGCGCGATCGAGGTCGGGCTGCCGGGCGGCCGGTTGCAGTCGATCACCAGCCGCGAATAGATCTGCATGATCAGATGAGCGTCGAGCAGATCGGCGAGGCGGCGTGCAACGCCTTCGATCCCGATATCCCAGGCGATGTGGCGCGTCAGGTCGGTGTCCACCACGCCGAGATCGCGCAGGGCGCGGGGGATGCGCCGGCCGGCGTGGTCGCAGACCAGCAGAAACGGCGAGGCACCATCGGGCCGAAGGTCGACGACGGGCGCGGGTTCGTCAGGCGCCAAAAGCACTGGTTTTGCAGGCGTCATGCGTGTTCTGCCTGTTCAATCGGCATGATTGCCCGGTATTTCAACATCGGCCCCGTCGATTTCGCATTATTCTTGGGAACACTCGACGCTCCCCGATGTTGCTAAGCGCCGGTACCACGATTGAAACGAACTGCGTCAAAAGACATGCCAGTGCGTACGATCCACGACAAGAGCCAAACGGATATTGAAGCCGAACGCGGCGTGGCGCGATGCTGATCAACATCGGCTTCGACATCAGTTACACCGCGTTCATGCCGACGCCGATGGTGGTGATGCTCAGCGTGCATCCGTCACGCGTTGGCGATCTGGTGGCGCCGGAAAACATCACCACAAACCCGCCGCAGCCGATCCATTATTATCACGACAGTTTCGGCAATTTCTGCGGCCGCCTGCTGCTGCAGCCCGGCCAGACAACGCTGAGCAACCGCGCCTCGGTACGCGACAGCGGTCTGCCCGACGTTGTGATGCCTGACGCCCAGCAGATCCCGGTCGAGAATTTGCCGGACGAGGTCATCCTGTATCTGCTGCCCAGCCGCTATTGCGAAATCGACCGCATGGTCGATCTGGCCTGGAGCCTGTTCGGCCACACGCCGATGGGCTGGGCGCGCGTGCAGGCCATCGTCGATTACGTCCACAATCACGTCACCTTCGGCTATCAGTTCGCGGCGCCGACCAAGAGCGCGCACGACGTGCATTCCGAACGCCAGGGCGTCTGCCGCGACTTCGCGCATCTGGCGGTGACGTTGTGCCGTGCGATGAACATCCCGGCACGCTATTGCACCGGCTATCTTGGCGATATCGGCGTGCCGAAAGACCCGGCGCCGATGGATTTCAGCGCCTGGTTCGAGGTCTATCTGTCTGGGCACTGGTACACCTTCGACGCCCGGCACAATCATCCGCGCATCGGCCGCATTTTGATGGGCCGCGGTCGCGACGCCGCCGACGTGCCGATTTCCACCAGCTTCGGGCGTACTTCGCTCGATCAGTTCACGGTACACACCGACGAAGTCGTCCCCGCGTAGCGGAGACGATGACGGCGGCGATTTGTTTCGCTACACTTGTTCGAAAGCCCCCCAGAGAGCGGGCCATCGACAAGGGAGCGCGCCGTGAGATTTGCTACTTCGTTCGCCGTCATTCTGGCTTTGCTGGTGGGACAGGCCGGGTTTGCCCGCGCCGACGACTATCCGAACCGGCCGATCCATGTGTTCACGACGTCGAGCGCCGGCGGCATCAGCGATATTTTCATGCGCGTGTTGGGCGAGGCGATGCGTGACCGGCTCGGCCAGCCGCTGGTCATCGAGAA
>CAITEM010000463.1 GCA_903891395.1 uncultured Hyphomicrobiales bacterium
CCGCACCGTCATCGTCGGCGACAATGATGTCGCCGGGGAAAATCGCGCAGCCGCCGCAGCCGATCGGCTGGTCCCAGCCGACGAAGGTCAACTGGTTGACCGAGGCTGGAGCCGCCATGCCGGCGCACCAGACCGGCAGGCCGGTCGCCACCACGCCGTGCTTGTCGCGCATCACCCCGTCGGTGATCAAAGCGGTGACGCCGCGCTTGACCATACGCATGCAGAGAATATCGCCGAAGATGCCGGCCCCGGTGACGCCCATGGCATCGGCGACGACGACGCAATCCGGCGGCATGGCCTCGATGGCCGAGCGCGTCGAGATCGGCGCCGACCAGCTCGCCGGCGTCGCCAGATCTTCGCGCACCGGCACGAAGCGCAGGGTGAAAGCGGGACCGACGACGCGCTTGCCTGAGAAGCCGAGCGGCAACGCGCCCGCCATCCACGAACGGCGGATGCCTTTCTTCAGCAGCATCGTCGTGATGGTGCCGGTGGTGATGTTCTTCAGCTTCTCGATCGTCGATGTCATCTCAATCCCCGTATTGCGAAGTGTCAGGCTGGCGTCAGACCGAGCCGCTCGTCGCGGCGGCGAAGGTAGGCGACGAAAGGAACAGCGAGCAGCACCATCCAGAGCTTGCCGACCACCTGCCCCATCAGAAAGTCGAGCGATCCGAAGGCCAGCCAGAGGAACACGACCGAGTCGACGACCAATCCGACGAGGCCCGACGCAACGACCGCCAGCACCAGGCGGCGGCGCGCGAGCGGCGTATAGACGGAGAAATCGGTAAACTCGGAAATCATGAACGCGGCCGCCGAGGCGAGCACCAGCGAGGCCGGCGACAGCGCGGCGGAGATCGACGCGCCGGCGATAATCGCGCCGATGCCGAACTCGATGCCGAGACGCCGCTGCACCAGATCGCGCAGCACCAAGGCCGCGCCGATCAGCAGAACACCCGATGGCGCCATCAATCCCGGCGCCACCGGTACCAGACATGGACTATCGGGCGGACAAACCGTGCCGACGTGACCCAGCATCCAGTTGGCGCCCGGAATCGTCAGGCAAAACAGCACGAGGAAGACCGCACCCTCGACATTCTTCCGCGTTTCACTCGTCATCGTGATCATGGCATCTTTCGCGCGCTGATAAATTTCGCGTAACCTTGCGCCCGCAGTTCGCAGGCCGGGCACGTTCCGCAGCCATAGCCCCAGTCGTGGCGATGCGTGCGGTCGCCCAAATAACAGCTATGCGTGCCCTCGACAACGAGGTCGAGCAAGGCTTTTCCGCCGAGCTGCTCTGCCATGGCGAAGGTCTCGGCTTTGTCGATCCACATCAGCGGCGTATGGAGCGTGACGGATTTGTCGAGGCCGAGGCTGAGCGCAACCTGCATCGCCTTCACGGTATCGTCGCGGCAATCGGGATAGCCCGAATAATCGGTCTCGCACATGCCGGCGACGATGTGGCGGGCGCCACGGCGATAGGCCAGCGCGCCGGCAAAGCAGAAGAAAATCAGATTGCGCCCCGGCACGAGGGTCGTTGGCAGTCCGTCGGCGGCAATCTCGATCGCGGTTTCGCGCGTCAGCGCGGTGTCGGAAATCGCCGCCAGCGCGTCGAGCGTGACGATGTGATCCTCGCCGAGGCGTTCCGCCCATTGCGACCGCATCGCGCTCAAGTCTTTACGCAAGCCCGCCCGCACCTCAAGTTCGACCGCGTGACGCTGGCCGTAGTCGAAGCCTATGGTTTCGACGTGTGCATACCGCTCAAGCGCCCAGGCCAGACAGACCGTGGAGTCCTGCCCGCCGGAAAACAGGACCAGCGCCGTCTCATTGCGCTCGCTCACAGCCGCCTCAATCCCATTTGGGCGACCAGGACCAATCGACGATGCGGCCGTCACGACGGGCCAACCCGGCGATCTCCTTCATCTCCGCATCGGTCAGTTCAAAATCGAACAGAGCGATATTCTCTTCCAGCCGTTCGATCTTGCTGGTGCGCGGGATCACCGCAACACCTTGCTGCGTCAGCCAGCGCAGGCAGACCTGCGCCGCCGACTTGCCGTGCACTTTGCCGATCCGTTCCAGCACCGCATCGCCTTTGGCGGAACCACGCGCGATCGGGCTGTAGGCGACCACCGCCATGCCGGCTTTGCGCGTGGCCGCAATGACCTTGTCCTGGTTGAGGTAAGGGTGGCACTCGATCTGATTGCAAATCAGCGGCTCGGTCGTGGCTTTCACGGCCTGCTCGATCAGCGCCACCGTGAAGTTCGACACGCCGATCTGCTTGACGAAGCCGTCATGCTTCAGGTTGGCCATGGCGCCGAGCGTCTCGGCGAGCGGCACACGCGGATTGGGCCAATGGATCAGCAACAGGTCGATGACGTCGAGCCGCAGCCGCACCAGGCTTTCCTTGACCGACCGTTCGAGATCGTGCGGCGCCAGCCGCTCCGGCTGCACCTTGGTGGTAACCATCACTTCCGAACGCAGCCCCGAGGCACGGACGCCCTCGCCAACCGCCGCCTCGTTGCCGTACATTTGCGCGGTGTCGATGGAGCGGTAGCCGATCTTGATCGCCTGCTGGACGACCCGCGTGCAGTCGCGGCCGCTGAGCTGCCAGGTGCCGAGACCGACCAGCGGAAGCTTGAAGCCGCGAATGTCGACAAAACTCTGGGACGTGCTGCCGGTCATTTATTCTCCGCGTCGTTGAGAAAGCCCAGAAGGAACAATGCCCGCCGGCCAGTCTCCCGGTTCATGCAGTTGGCGCTCATCGGGCTCGCCATGGTGCCCTGGAAGAAGTCCCAATAGAAGGTGCAGGTCTTTTCGCGCGAGGCGATCCAGGCCCGCTGCATGTCGCGCAGCTTGTCGCGCTGCGTGTCGTCGAGCTTTTCGCGGAGCCGCCGGAACGTTTCGTTGAGGATGTCGTCCCAGACGGTCTGTTCCCGGCTGATGCAGGCGTTCACCGCGGACGTCGGCATCGACGCCTCGTCCTTTAAGCAAGGACTCAGGACGACGCCGATGCAGCTTTCCCATTTGTCGTGCAGGCCGCCTTTGGTCTTGACGCAATCCTGCACCGTCGCGGAGTCGCGCGCCTGGCTGGGCGCCTGCGCGAAAGCCGCAGCCGGCCAGACAATCAATACAAAGACGGCAGTGATCGCACGGATCACGGCGTATCCCAGACCGGCGCGTGCGGCGGATTGACGACGCGCATATTGGTGGCGTTGAGCTTCTTGAGTTCGGCCATTTCCGCATCCGAAAGATTGAAATCGAATACGTCGATATTGGCCTTGAGGTGGTCCGGCGTCGCCGTGCGCGGAATCGGCACGGCGCCGAGCTGCACCAGATAGCGCAGCGAAACTTGCGCCGAGCTTTTGCCGTGCGCCTTGCCGATGCGCTCGAGCGCTTCGGCGCCCGGCACTTTGCCGCGCGCGATCGGCACATAGGCGACCACCGCCATGCCGTGTTTCTTGCTCGCGGCGACGACCTTGTCCTGGTTGATGAAGGGATGCATCTCGATCTGGTTGCAGACCAACGGCTCGGTGGTTACCGCCCAGGCGTCGTCCAGCATCTTGGTCGTGAAGTTCGCGACACCGATGTGCTTCGCCTTGCCGTCCGTCTTGGCCTTGCACAGCGACGGAATGCTGACGCTGAACGGGATGTCCTTGTTGTTCCAGTGGATCAGCAGCAGGTCGACGTAAGGCAGTTGCAGATTGGCCAGGCTCTGGTCGAGCGACTTCTGGAAGAGGTCCGGAAGCAGGTTGTTCTCGCGCACCTTGGTACAGATGAAGACCTTGTCGCGTGCGACGCCCGAAGCGCGCAGCCCCTCGCCGACTTCCTTCTCGTTGCCGTAGAAGGCGGCGGTATCGAGGTGGGTGTAACCGACCTGTAGCGCCGTCTTGACCGCCTGAACGCAGACATCTTCCTTCAAGGTCATGGTGCCGAGGCCGATTTGCGGGATACGCGCACCGTGGGCTTCAACATACTGCATCGTTTACTCCTGGGACGTCGGCTGGAATGAGGGCTGGCAGGTGGATTGCGCGGGGAGAATGCCCGCTTGCCGGTGCGCTGCCAACCCGCCTTGCTCACTGTTCCTAGAAAGCGCCAACCGCGCCCTGGGATGAGGCTTTCAGGCTGTGGCGAAAGAACACGGCGGACATCGCGCCGGCGCAACGCACGACATTACTTGGCGGCCCAGGCTATTGGCGGCGCCACTTACATTGGAATAATTCAAGACTGAAAAACAACACTTGCATCAACGGGTTTTAGTGCTTTTGTGAGCGCCGCACCGCAATTGGAATCCCATGCGCATCTTTTTGAGCCTGCTCGGTATCGGACCGCTGGCACCTGGACGCTATCCCTTCACGGGCGAGTTTCATGAAGCCAACGCCAAAAGCGTGGTCATCGCGGAATAAATCATGCTTGGCGCGCTCATCATCGTATTTCGCGAAGTCCTCGAAGCCGGCCTGATCGTCGGCATCGTCATGGCGGCAACGCGCGGCGTCGTCGGCCGCGGCCGCTGGATCAACATGGGCATCGGCGCCGGTATTCTGGGCGCCGCGCTCGTGGCACTGTTTGCCAGCGCGATTTCGCAGGCCTTCGAGGGCTCCGGCCAGGAACTGTTCAACGCCGCCGTGCTCGCGGTCGCCGTGGTGATGCTGATGTGGCACAACGCCTGGATGGCGCGGCATGGCCGCGAGATGGCGGCCGAGATGCGCTCGCTCGGCACCGCCGTGAGCGAAGGCGCTAGGCCACTGACCGCGCTCGCCGTCGTTGTCGGGCTCGCGGTATTGCGCGAGGGCTCGGAAGTCGTGCTGTTTCTCTACGGCATTTTCGCCTCGGGCACGTCCGGTTCGGCGCTGCTGATCGGCGGTCTGCTCGGCATCGCCGCCGGCGCTGCTTTCACCGGGCTCACTTATATCGGCCTGCTGGCGATCCCGACCCGCCATATTTTCTCGGTGACCACCTGGCTGATCGCATTGCTCGCTGCCGGCATGGCGGCGCAATCGGTGCAGTTCCTGAACAATGCCGGTTTTGCCGAAGTGCTCGGCCGCACGGTGTGGGATACGTCGTGGCTGCTGTCGGAAGGCAGCATCTTCGGCAAGCTGCTGCACACGCTGATCGGCTACACCGAACGGCCGACCGAATTGCAGCTCATCGTCTACGTCGCCACGCTGTTTGCGATGTATGTGCTGATGCGGCTGGTGCGTTATCGGCCGCACAAGGCCGTGGCGGCTTAATCAAGCGGTTACTGTCATTCAATTGTCACGGCGCCGTCACGGTCCCTAACGACATTCCCCCAAACACATGGGGGTTTCGAATGACCGATTTTGCGCTGCCTGGCTCACTGGAGCCGGCCATTCCGGCTGGACGTCCTAATCTCGACAAGGGTTTCAACCCGCTGACCTTGATCCTGTTTTTCGGCGTCCTCGCCGCGGGATTGTTGTTCGTCGCCTACAGCCTGTACGCCGACGTCGAGGCCACCGGGGCCCGCATAACCACGTACCTCCCCTATATCCTGCTGTTCGTGGCGTTGATGATCGCGCTCGGCTTCGAGTTCGTGAACGGCTTCCACGACACCGCCAATGCGGTCGCGACCGTCATCTATACGCATTCCCTGCCGGCCGAATTCGCGGTCCTGTGGTCCGGCTTCTTCAACTTTCTCGGCGTGCTGCTGTCGAGCGGCGCGGTGGCCTTCGGCATCATCTCGCTGCTGCCGGTCGAATTGATCCTGCAGGTCGGCAGCGGTGCCGGCTTCGCCATGGTGTTCGCACTGCTGATCGCCGCGATCCTGTGGAACCTCGGCACCTGGTATCTCGGATTGCCTGCTTCGAGCTCGCACACCTTGATCGGCTCGATCATCGGCGTCGGCGTCGCCAACGCGATGCTGCATGGCCGCAGCGGTACGTCGGGAGTCGATTGGGGCAAAGCTACCGAAATCGGTTACGCGCTGCTGCTGTCGCCGCTGGTCGGCTTCATCTGCGCGGCGCTCTTGCTGATGCTGATACGCGCGCTGGTGAAAAAGCCCGAGCTGTACACCGAACCGAAACCGGGCGAAGCGCCGCCGTGGTGGATTCGCGGCCTGCTGATCCTCACCTGCACCG